>SLHZ01000263.1 GCA_007135895.1 Balneolales bacterium
ATGTGCAATTCGAGGTTTTACTGAAGCCGGTAACCGGCCATGATTTCCTGTCTGAAAATAACGATTTCGAATCAGAAAGTGGTACAGGTTGTCTCAGATTTTTCTGGAAGTGATCCCGGCATTAAGAATACGGCGACGCTTTTGTGTAAATGACAGCGTATTTATGAACGCGGTAACACATTTACGCAAGTGATCCCGGTTTTAAGAGAGCGGCGAAGCTTTTGTGCAATTGATACCGCCTTTATAACGGTTTGGCGGAGGTGATCCGCTTGTATCAGGCTTTCTTGCGATATTTTCGGGTTTTTTCGTGGTCCGGCCCCCATATTTCGCGGTCCCGTTTTCGGTTGACCACCCGGCTGATGTGGATACCCAGCTGATAGAGCAGCAGCAAGGGCACGGCGATCATGATCTGGGAAACAGGGTCCGGCGGGGTGAGAAAAGCCGCCAGGATAAAACAGACGATAATCGCCCATTTCCGGTGCCGGATCATCAACTCAGGTGTTAAGAGACCGATTTTGGATAGGATATAGCTGATCATGGGCAACTGGAAGACCAATCCGCTGGACAGGCTCCACAAGGTGAGTGCGGAGAAATAGGCATTGATGTCGATATCATTTCGGACCGATTCGGAGATCTGGAAATTGCTGAAGAACTGCACGGCGAAGGGGGTGAGGATCAGGTAGCCGAAAAGCACTCCGGTGATGAACAGCAGGGTGATGTTGAATACGATGAACCGGGTGCCGGCCCGTTCCCGCGGCTCCAGTGCCGGGAGGATGAAAGCCCAAAGCTGATAGAAGAGGGCTGGTACGCCGATAATGAAACCAACGACGAGAAGCGTCCCCCAGTAGGTGAAGAACTGTCCGGGCAGCCGGCGGTTCTGAAGGTCAAGGTCGTTGGCGTTGATCCCGGTGAGCTGATAGACAAAGAAGTCGGACTTGGCCGGACCAAGCAGCACCTTATCCATGATGAAATCGGAGAAGAAGAAGGCGACGATCACACCGATCCCGATTCCCATGAGGCCTTTGAGGATTCTCCAGCGAAACTCCTCAAGATGGTCCAGGAACGACATTTCATCCGGCAGCGGGGGAGCGGTTGCCTGTGGGGGCACTTCTCCCATGATCTGCCGTCCGGTTGCTTCTGCAGTGGACATAGTGCGATCCGGTGTCAGGCTATTACAAAATCATACAATGGATATTGTTCACAGAGCTGGTGTACCTCTCCCCGGACCTTCTCGATCACGGTATCGCTTTCAGGGTTGGTGATGACCTGATCCATGAGTTCGGCAATGCGCCGGAATACGTCCTCGCCCATGCCCCGGGTGGTCATGGCCGGCGAACCGATCCGGATGCCTGAAGTCACAAAAGGACTTTGCGTATCGAAAGGCACCATGTTTTTATTGACCGTCAGGTCGGCCCGACCCAGTGCCTCTTCGGCCTGTTTGCCGGTGATATTCTTGTTGCGCAGATCGATAAGCATAAGGTGGTTGTCGGTTCCTCCGCTCACCAGGTGGTAGTCCATTTCCAGGAATCTGGCGGCCATGGCCTTGCTGTTGGCAACGACTTTTTTCTGGTATTCGGTGAAATCGTCTTTCAGTGCTTCGCCCAGCGCGACGGCTTTTGAGGCGATGACGTGCATGAGCGGACCGCCCTGGGTGCCCGGGAAGACCGCCGAGTCGAGCAGTTCGCTCCACATTTTGACCCTGCCTGATTTCGGGGCAACTTTGCCCAGCGTGTTTTCACTGTCTTTTCCAATCAGCAGCATGCCGCCGCGGGGACCTCTGAGGGTTTTGTGGGTGGTGGTAGAAACCACGTGGGCATGGGGCAGGGGATCGTTAAGCAGCCTGGCGGCGATGAGTCCGGCTGTATGGGCCATATCCATCCAGAGGAAGGCGCCGACTTCATCGGCTATGCTGCGGAAAGCTTCGTAGTCAAAATCACGCGGATAGGCCGATGCGCCGATGGAGATCATTCTTGGACGGATCTCCCTGGCCTTGTCACGGATGACGTTCATGTCCAGCCGCCCGGTCTCTTTTTCGACCCCATAAAAGCGGGCATCATAAGTGATGCCTGAAAAATTGACCGGTGAGCCGTGTGTGAGGTGACCGCCATGGGACAGATCGAGACCCAGCAAGGTGTCGCCGGGCTTCAGGAAGGTCAGGTATACGGCGGCGTTGGCCGTTGCACCCGAGTGGGGCTGGACATTTGCCCATTCCGCATTAAAAAGAGCCTTGGCACGATTTCGTGCCACATCCTCCACCACGTCCACATGATGGCATCCGCCGTAATATCTTTTTCCGGGGAGGCCCTCGGCGTATTTGTTTGTCAGGGTGGATCCCATGGCCTGGATCACGGCCCGGGTGACGAAATTTTCTGATGCAATCAGCTCCATACCATCGTTCTGGCGCCTGGTCTCGTTTTCGAGCACCTGGTATACTTCGGGATCCTGTTCTTTGAGATGTTTCATCGGCTTGATAGTAATAGGGTCATAGTGTTTCGTGCCTTTTCCGTTTTTTAGGAAACCGGACTGATTTTGCTGATCCGGCGTTCGTGGCGGCCTCCTTCGAACTGCTCTTTCAGCCAGCTGGTGATGATCTGCCTGAGTTCGTCATCATCAAGATAGCGTCCCGGAAGACAGAGAATGTTGGCGTTGTTGTGCTGGCGTGAGAGGAGAGCCATTTCCCTGTTCCATACGAGAGCGGCCCGTATTTTGGGAAATTTATTGGCGGTCATACACATGCCCTGACCGCTGCCGCAGACGAGTATGCCCATGTCGTGGTCTCCGTTGTTGACAGACTGGGCGACCAGTATGGCAAAATCAGGATAATCGACCGATTCCAGGGAATTCGTACCGTAATCTATGGTGGTGATATCGTGATCTGCCAGGATCTTTTTAATTTTTTCCTTGGCTTCGTAACCGGCGTGATCGGAGGCAATGGGAATAATCATGTGCTTTCAGTACGGATCAGGATAAAATGTTGAGGATTTCCGGGACGGGTTGTACCGGATAAATATGCGCAAAAAAGTACTTTTTTTAAAGAGCGAAATCTATGACCGGCGGCTTCTGCAAGAGGGCCGGATACCGTCTGACCGAGGATACGTGAAGTGATCGGAATCGTTGACTTCAGCGGCCGCTGGTGAGGGCATAGAACAGCAGGTTGACCCCCATTTGCAAGGCTTTTTCTGTAAGGTGTTCGGGGTTGTCGTGAACATCCCAGGCCCAGCCGTCCGCCAGGTTGGACTCATAGGTGTAGTAGAGAACCAGGCGTCCTTCTCGGAATATGCCGAAGCCTTGAGGCGGCTTTCCGTCGTGTTCGTGTATCTTGGGAAGGCCATCGGGGAAATCAAAGACCATGGAGTAGATGGGATGATTTGCAGGAAGCTCCAGAAGCGGCTCGTCGGGGAAAATCCGCCGGATAACCGGTCGCACATAAGGGTCGAACCCATAATCATCGTCAATGTACAGAAACCCGCCGTTGTCCAGATAGCTCCGGACATTGGCGGCTTCCGCTTCGTTGACATCAATATTACCGTGGCCGGTCATGAATGCGAAAGGGTATTGGTGAAGCTCCCGGCTGCCCAGCGGCACATCGTCATAGTTCCTCTGAACCGGCAGGTTTATATGTTTTGAAGCAAAGTCCACAAGGTTGGTAAGCGAAGAGGGGTCGTTATACCAATCACCGCCACCACGGTACTGGATACGGGCAATGCGGATTTTGTCCTCGTCGGGGATCGCGGTCTCCGGAGGAGTCTCTCCGAACAGGATCGGAGGCGCCAGGGCGGATATCAGCAGAAGAACGAAAACAGCGGCGGTTCTTTTCATCTGTAAATATTTTTTGGATTCAAGCGGTCAGATGGAGTGTCCATGACGTTTTTAATCATGTATCTGTATGTCAGGTCAAGGGTCATGGACATTTCATATAAGCGACATTGAAATGCAGAAAAAAGCGAAATCCGGATTGAAACTTGAAAGAAGATCCGGTCCCGAAATCTGATCTTGAAATTTGAAATTCGAAGATATCAGAAACGTACGGTTATACAAAATACGCACTTCGGAGCGAACTATTGCGGCCGCCAGTCTGTCGCAGTTTTTATGGCCGCCAGTCTGTCGCACTTTTTCGGTCGCGAGTCTGTCACAGTTTTTGTGGCCGCCAGTCTGTCACACTTTCAAATATGCCGGACTTCCTCTATTTTGACCCTGTGCCGTTTTTCAAACGAATGCTGTCTTCCGGCCCGAGTACTGATGTTTTGGATCGCATGCTGTTTTCCGGACTGAGTACTGATATTTTGGATCGCATGCTGTTTTTCTGAATCTCATGCTGACTTCCGGACCGAATGGTTTTTTTTGGCCATAACCAGCCATAACCAATAATCAACCGACACTGCCAATTCACGAGATATATCATGATAACCGGGAAAAAAAATTTCCGGCCAGACCGTTTTCGTTCCGGCCATCTGATGATCACCGTCCTGATCTGGGCGCTGATAACATCCGTTCCGTTTCAAACCGACGCCTTCGCTTCCTGGTCACCTGACCGGGTAGAACCGCCTTTCTGGTGGACCGGCATGAACAATCCGGAGGTACAGTTGATGGTTTACGGTGAGGATGCGGCCCTGTGGCGTCCCTCGATTGATTACCCCGGTGTGCGGCTGGAGCGCATTATCGCGGTGGAGAATCCCAACTATCTGTTTTTGAACCTGCATATTGGCGAAGATGCCAGGGCGGGAGAAGTCCCGATTGTATTTCGTCATGGCGAAGACACGCATACACTGCGGTATCCTCTGCGTGAGCGCCGGGACAACACGCTTCGGCACCGGGGGTTTGATCCGAGTGATGTAATCTACCTGATTATGCCCGACCGCTTTGCCAACGGTGACCCCTCCATCAGCGAGATCGAGGGGATGTACGAGGGGGTGGATCGCAGCGAGCCGTTCGCCCGGCACGGCGGAGATATTCAGGGTATTATTGATCATCTGGGGTATATCAGGGATCTCGGCATGACGGCACTATGGCTCAATCCCATACTGGAAAACGACATGCCCTATGATTACAGCCGGCAGGTTGGCTTTTATCACGGCTATGCCGCCACGGACAAATACCGGGTGGACCGTCGCTTCGGAACGAATGAAACATTTGTGGAAATGGTGGACAAGGCGCACGAAAAGGGGCTGAAGGTGATCATGGATATGATCCACAACCATATCGGTACGCACCACTGGTGGATGAAGGACCTGCCCACATCAGACTGGGTTCACGACCAGGACAAATACGGCAATACATCGTTCCGGACCAATGTCATCATGGATCCCTATGCTTCCCGCCGTGATTATGAAAACGTGGTTCAGGGCTGGTTTGTCGATGAAATGCCGGATCTGGATCAGCGCAACGAACTGCTGGCCAACTATCTCATTCAGAATACGATCTGGTGGATCGAGTTTTCGGGCATTGACGGCATCCGCATGGACACCCATCCCTATCCGCACAAGGAGTATATGGCAATGTGGACCCGCAAGGTGCTCGAAGAATATCCCGATTTCAATATTGTGGGAGAAGCCTGGATGCCCAATGTGCCCACAACGGCTTGGTGGCAGTATGATTTTCCGACCTGGAGCGGCTACAACTCCTATTTGCCCAGTGTGACCGACTTTCCGCTTTACAGTGCCATTACGAGGGGCCTGAATGAAGAGCCCGGATGGGCCGAAGGGATGAACCGGGTCTATCTGACACTGGGACAGGACTTTCTTTACACAGAACCCTATCTGAATGTCATTTTTGTCGATAACCACGATTTGGATCGCTTTTTTTCCACCGTGGGAGAGGATTACGACAAGTTTCGCCTCGGCATGGCTTTTCTCTATACGACCCGCGGGATACCGCAAGTTTATTATGGGACCGAGATCCTCAAAACGGGAGCCGGTCTTGACGGGCTGAAACGAAAGGATTTCCCGGGAGGATGGTCCGAAGATCCCATCAATGCCTTCACAGAACAGGGAAGACGCGATCTGGGAAGGAAGCGCCGGCTTCCGGTGGCCCAGGCATGGGACCTGGTCCGGACACTAAGCTGGTGGCGGCAGGAAAAACCGGTGATCCACTACGGTTTTCTCACCCATTTTGTTCCTGAGAATAACACCTATGTCTATTTCCGGCATGACGAAGACGATACCGTGATGGTGATCCTCAATGCCAGCGGCAGGGAGGTGACACTTCAGCTCGACCGGTTTGAGGAGTTTCTCGGGGGATACCGGTCCGGAATGGAAATTATCACCGGCTCACGGCTTACTCTCGGGGAGACCCTGAACGTGCCTGCGATGACCCCGATGATTCTGGATCTTGAAAAACCGGCGGATTAGAATTAGAAGTTGCCCGGAGGATACCGGCTAATCATACGATGGCGAGCCATAATCGGAAAGCCCTGCGGTTTACGGTTCTGCGGTTTAAAGCCGTGCGTTTTTTACTCGAATGGCGGGCGGTCAACTATGACCTCGGTCTCGAGGACCGACATGCTGCCAAACAGCCCGATCGCGCCATCGACATTATAAATCACATTCTGGATTTCGCCGGGAGAGAGCGTGCCGGGCCCGCCGCCGACCTGAAAGGGTTGGGACCGGAAGAAATCATAGGTATTATCGTCGAGTGAGAAGGTGGAAATGATATTCGGACCGTAAAAGGCGATGCCGATCCAGGGCATGCGGAGGGTCAGGGTTCCGTCGGGGTTGACGTCAAAATTCTCCTCGTTGACGATGGTGGTCCGGATGCGCCGCGCTTCCATGTAGTCGTCCACGGCATTTTCCCAGAAAGGCACCAGGTTCTCTTCGCTTGGATCAAGCGATTCGGTGGCATAGGTGAAGTATATCTGGCGGCCGTTGGTCCGGTTTCGGGTGATGGTGAACTCCAGCTGTTCCGGTCCCTGGTAAATGGCCCGGTCTCGAATGATCTCCCGGACGCTAAAGGTGTCCGGTACGCTGGTCAGAGCGGATATCTGATGGGTCTCGCTGCCGGGTACTGCGATATCCAGCCGGTAGGTAAGTCGTGGCAGGACGGTGTCGCTGCTCTCACCGGCTTGCGGTTCATAGACACCCGGCCGGATTTCGGTATAGAGATAGGTTTTATCCGGGAATCCGTTTTCATCGTAGCGGTGGATACGAACCGTTGCCTGCGACACGGCCCGCTCTTCGAAATAATAATTTTCGTTGAAGGGGGCAGTCCGGGAGAGACGGACTTCGGGCATGGGGCGCTGGGCGATGAGATAGCTCTCCACCACATACTGCTCCACGTAATCGTCCTGTCCGTAGAGATCACAACCGCCGGTTCCGGCAACAATCAGGAATCCGGCAAGAAGAAGGTTGCGGTGGGTGAAAGATGATGATTGCATGATAGGTTGAGGTTATAAAATCAGATAATCGGGTGAAATCAGATAATCGGGTGAAATCGGGGGATCAGTCAAGATTCAGGTGATCGGGAGTTTATTGGGTTATCATGTGATAGTGTGTAATCGACAAAGCGTTTCATTGGGGATGAATCGGTTGGTCAGGTGATCAGAATCGAAGGGTGTAGCCGATGGCCGGTATAATGGGCAGCATGCGGGCTTCGATTCGTTTCACGGGGTTTTCTTCAAAGTCATAGAAATAGAACCATACATTGCGTCGGGAGTAGACATTGATGACCTGGAGCTGCCATTCCGACTCGGCCAGCCCGAAGAAGGACCCTGTCCGTGTGACGCCGACATCGAGCCGGTGGTAAGCGGGCAGCCGCGAGGCATTGACCCTGCCGACGACGATGTAGTCGATGGTTTCCCCATCAAAGGGGTTGGTAGTGAGCACCGACCGGCCCAGCGGTTCGGTGTAGGCTTGTCCTGTGGCGTAGCTGAATACGGCCGAGGCGTTCCAGCGCCGGTTGATGCGGAAGTTGGAGACCACATTCACATCATGGGTCCGGTCGTACTTGGGAGGATAAAAGCGGTTCTGGTTGTATTCGTCGAATTTCCGGCGGGTGAGTCCCCAGGTGTAGCCGATAAATCCGTAGAGCCGGCCGCTTGTCTTTTCGAGAAAGAGCTCGAAGCCGGTGGCATATCCCTCTCCGAAGCGGAACAGGTCGGCATAGGCAAGTCCGGCGGCATCGGGCAGGAAAGGATCAAATTCAAAGAGATCGCGCATGGTCCGGTAGTAGATTTCCACCTCGAAATTGTAGCCGGCAAGTCGGGAGTTTTTGATGCCGAAGACATACTGGTCGCCATAGGAGGGGGGCACGCCGTCATCGGTGATGAGCCAGAGATCGAACGCAGAGATGGCCTCGTTGGAGATGAGGGTGAGGAACTGGTGATAGCGGCCATAGGCGAGCTGAAAGCGGGTGCACGATGTCGCGAAAAACTCGGCATGGATACGGGGGTCGAGTCGCAGATAATTGCCGCTCGAAAAGTAGTTGGCCCGCAGGCCGGTCTGGAATTTCCAGCGGTGGCCGGGTCGCCAGATGGTCTGCACATAGGTCGAAACATAGTCCGATCCGATTTCTTCGCTGAGGGTGTTATCCCCGTCAAAAAAGTCGTCCAGGGAAAAAATCTTGCGTCCGCCCCAGAACCCGGCAAGCAGTTCGAACTCACGTGTCGGGAGCCATTCCAGGTCGGCCTTGGCCGAATAGTCACGGATGCGGTTGCGGCGTTCAAACTCGGTGCCGCCGAATTCGAAGACCGGATCGTTGAAGTATTCGGCGGCGGTGAGGGTAACATTGGTAAAGATACGCCGGGATATCAGGTGGGTCCAGTCCATGCTGAGGGTCCGGTTGCCGTAGAACAGGTTGAACTGGCTGTCGTCGCCGAAGGGAAAGCGGACATCATCGGTGCCGGTATAGGCCGCAATGCTCAGGCGGTTATTCTGCCATCGCTCGAAGTTCACTTTGGCATTGATGTCGTAGAAATAGAAGGCGTCGGGTACGTTATCGACCGACGATCGCAAGGCGGCCAGCAGGGGTTCCAGTGTGGAACGCCGGAAAGCAAGCATGTAAGAGCCGCCACCGTGTGGGCCCTCTATCATGGCACGTGAGGAGAGCATTCCCAGGCTCAGTGTGCCGCCGTGATGGTTGCGGTTGCCATCCCGGTTGTAGACATCGAGGACCGATCCGAGGCGACCTCCGTACGTGGCCGGATAGGCGCCTTTGTAGAGGCGGACATCCTTGATGGCGTCGGGGTTGAACGTCGAGAAAAATCCGAAGAAGTGGGAGGGGTTGTAAACGGTGGTCCGGTCAAGAAGGATGAGGGTCTGGTCGGGACCTCCCCCGCGGATATAGAGACCGCTGGAGAAATCCGAGGCCGCCTTGACACCGGGGAGGAGCTGAACGGCGCGGAAAACATCAGCCTGAAGCACCGATGGAACGCTTTTAATCAGATCGGTTGAAACCGAGGCCCGTCCGATATTCTGCCGCTCTTCGCGGTCCCGCTCCGATACCACGACCAGCTCTTCCATGGTGAATTCGACCGGGTCCAGCTGCACATCCAGCCGCAGGGTTTCCCCTTCCTCCAGGGTGACTTCGAGGATCTTGTCGTTGAAGCCGAGATAGGAATAGCGAACCGAGTATGTCCCGCCGGGGATATTGCTGATGATATAATATCCGGCGTTGTTGGTGGTACCGCCACGGTTGGTTCCAACCAGGATAATATTCGCGCCGAGAAGTGTTTCACCGGTTTCGGCATCGCGGAGATAGCCGTTGATGGCGGCTCTGGGCTGCATCTCCTCTGCAGGCAGAACGGTACTGGCGGTGTTTGCGGCGCCGGCGACTACAAGAGCGACGAGGAGGAAACGGGACATAAAATAGTTGCGGAAAAGACTGATTATAGCCATTGCGGGTTGAATGTTGACAGTTCGGGCAAAGATCGGGTTACCGGGTTGAATTTGGAATGGGGCGTTTGAATAAGGTATTCGGTTAAGGTGGTTGAACATACCGTTCGAATAAGGTGGTTGAAGCAAGCACGGCGTTATGCGGACAGGTGTACGGACGATGACCTGAGGCTGACTGCGCACACTATACGGAAACACAGACCCGTGTGTTACAATTCGTTTGGCATAAAAGTCATAAATCGGAACGAACGCAATACCCTTTTTTTTTGTACATTGTAATGATGGCATCACGCCGGCGCAACTCATTGATCAGGCTGTGTGATGCCCGGAGGAAACAGACCGAACCATTGCTTCCATGAAACGACCTTTTTTATTTCTGGTACTATTACTGTACACATTTGTGGCCGTGGCACTTGTGAGTACGACTTCGCTGCCGGGAGGTGAAGGCGCGTTGATCGTAGAAGAAGGTCAGCCTGCTGAGACAGAGACTGCAAAGGAAGGTGAGGTTGCTGAGGCAGAGACTGTAAAGGAAGATGTAACTGCTGAGCCGTTTTCAGTTGAGGATGAAAAGTCCGCTGCCGGGAAAAGAGTCTATGTCATCCGGGTGGAAGGCCTCATCGATAACGGACTTAACATGTATATCGACCGGGGTGTTTCGGCGGCAGAACAGGATGAAAACGCGGTGGGTGTCATATTGCACATGGATACCTTTGGAGGTCTGGTCGATGCGGCCGACAAAATCAGGAAACGCCTGCTCGCGGCCAGTGTGCCGGTCGTCACCTTCATTGATGTGAACGCGGCTTCGGCGGGTGCTTTGATCTCCTTTGCTTCTGATTCCATCTTCATGGCTCCCGGTGGATCTATCGGAGCCGCGACGGTGGTAGATGGAACGGGGGAGAAGGCCGAAGAGAAAATGCAGAGCTATATGCGTGGCCTGATGCGCTCCACGGCTGAAGCCAGGGGCTACGATCCCCGCATCGCCGAAGCCATGGTGGATGAGCGGATCGAAATTGAAGGAATCATTGCCGAGGGTGAACTGCTCACACTCAGCGCTTCGGAAGCGCTCAAATACGGTGTATCATCGGCGACGCTGCGATCCCTGCGTGAGGTTGCCGCCTGGATGGGCTGGGAGGAGGCCGAACTGTTCAACATGGACGAGCTTTGGCAGGAGTCGGTCATCCGTTTCTTTGCGTCACCCCTGTTGCAAAGCCTGCTATTGCTGATGATGCTGGGCGGACTCTATTTTGAGTTGCAGTCGCCCGGCGTGGGGTTTGCCGGAGGTATCGCTGCTCTTGGCGCACTGCTGTTTTTCCTTCCCCTGTACATCATGGGCCTGGCCCAGATCTGGGAAATCCTGCTGGTAATGCTTGGCATTGCGCTCATACTGGTCGAGTTATTCGTGTTGCCGGGCTTCGGGATCGCCGGGGTGTCCGGTGTAATCCTGGTGCTGTTCGGTCTATTTGCCTCCATGGTGGGCAATGTGGGATTCAATTTCCCCACCTTTGAACAGATGCGCGTAGAAATGTGGACCCTGACGGCCAGCCTGGTAATTGGAATTGCATTTATTGCCTCAACCATTCGATATGTCATGAAAACACCTTTATTCGGCCGCCTTGTGCTGACCAAAACCACCGACCGGGCTTCCGGTTATACCTCTTATGAAAACAAGGACGCACTGATGGGCCAGGTTGGTACTACCCTGACGCCATTGCGCCTGTCCGGCACCGCCCGGTTCGGAGACCGCAGGGTGGACGTGATATCCGACGGCAGTTTCATCCAGAAAGACAAGCAGGTCAGGGTAATCGCGACCGACGCCGGTCGGGTGGTCGTGACGCTGGACGAAGAGGAGTAACGATTTTTTGCACAACCAGATACCAATAAACATATAATAATCACAAAGACTTATGGAACTTGAAGCCTATTTTCTGCTGGCAACCATTGCCGGTGTCGTTTTTCTGCTATTTCTGTTTTTCTACTTCATCCCGATCGGGCTCTGGATCACGGCCCTCTTTTCGGGCGTAAGAGTAGGCATGTTCAGCGATCTTGTGGCCATGCGCCTTCGGAAGGTGCCTCCGGGCCCCATTGTCAAGGCGGCCATTACGGCGACCAAGGCCGGACTTGAGCATGTCGAAATCGGCAAGCTGGAGGCCCACTATCTGGCGGGCGGTAATGTCCAGAGGGTGGTCAATGCCCTCATTTCGGCCGACAAAGCCAATATCGCGCTCGGTTTTGAGCGTGCCGCCGCGATTGACCTGGCCGGCCGTGATGTATTCGAGGCGGTCCAGATATCGGTTAACCCGAAAGTGATCAATACACCAGTAATTACGGCCCTGGCCAAAGATGGTATCCAGGTCAAGGCGACGGCCCGGGTGACGGTCCGCGCCAACCTCGACCGCCTGGTCGGTGGTGCTACGGAGGAGACGGTGCTGG
>SLHZ01000135.1 GCA_007135895.1 Balneolales bacterium
TTACAATCATTGATGTCCAAATGTATCTCCACTCATCCTGATCCATTTCTTTAGTTTTTGTAAAGGCGATATTCAAAAGATAGTTTCCTAGCAAATCCTCATCAGATTTACTGATATCCCATATTTTCATGGATTTATTTATTTGTTCTAGATACTGGAGGCGTTCATTTTTATCCTTATCCAGTTTATCCCTGAGTGTTTCAACTATCGCATCATGTGTGAACCGATAAAACTCAATTTCTTCATCTATTGAAACCTCAATGATATTTTCATTCACTAGGTATCTGAGTGTATTTTGAATAATCGAATTCGATAAATCCAACCCTTTGTCATTTTTAACTTGGAACCTGATCTGTTCCTCTGAAAAAAAGAGGGTGATTCACTCCCCGTCATTTACCGGTTCTTGGTCAGCACGGAACTCAAACTCAATGACATATTCACATTCCGCCTGAACCGCCACCCCCGTAAATTCGGGTGACGCAAACCGCATGTCCCTTCGTATCGCTTCCAGGAGGGCTTCCATGATACCCATCCCATCATCTTCCTCCTCCGTATACACATCCACAGGCACACCTTCCTGATCAATGACAACCGTGACAACAAGTGATCCGCTGATCATGTTTTCATCAATAATTTCCTGAAAACCGCTGTCGCGAATAAACTGTTCCAGTCCTCCCGCTATGGCCGGCTGTTCGTCAAGTTCGCTGCATGGATAAAGACGATCCGTATCAACCAGGGCAGCGCGAACCCGGTCCACCTCTATCTCTTCTGCCAGTGCATTGACCACATTCATACGCGGAAAATTCGAATAATCGTTTCTCATGACCATCAAAACCACCCGGGCACTATCCCAAAGTACTCCCTCATACGGAAAATATTCCCCGAAACCGGGTTCTTCGATCGACATGGATGCAATTTCCTGCAGGTGTTCAAGCGGCGTTTTGACCGGCGGTTCCGGGGTTGTTTCCTCCTCCTGTCCGGTAATTAAGGTATCCGGTTCCGCAACAAGATCGGAACCGGCCAGAGTATCCAGCTCCGCAGCAAGATCGGAACCGGCCAGAGTATCCAACTCCGCAGCAAGATCGGAACCGGCCAGAGTATCCGCTTCGACAAAGACTTCCGGATCAGGTAGACTGTCTATTTCGGGAGTTACTTCCAAATCTGGTAAGCTGCCCGCCACGGCAGAGACTTCCGGAGAAGGTATACTGTCCACTACGGCAGAAGCTTCCGATGGAGGTAGACTCTCTATTTCGGGAGTTACTTCCAAATCTGGTAAGCTGTCCGCCACGGCAGAGACTTCCGGAGAAGGTATGCTGTCCGTTGTGGCTGGAACCACCTCCGTTCCCGCTTCTGCTTCGATTTGCAGGGCATCAAGGGAATCCTGCCTTTGCTGCAAATCAAGAAGTTCTTCCATGTACAGTGAATCGGCAAGCATCGCCGAGACAGAATCCCGAAAGGCTTCCCGCTCCTGTTTCTCCATATCCCAAATCGACCAGGCCAGTTCACGTTCCTGAATCCTGTAATGGTAGACTTCCTCACTGGCGGCTATCTTGATATAGTCTCGAACCGCCCGGAACAGCGCTTCGGCGGCAATATCGGCTTCGGGCCAGTTGCGGACCAGGTCGCGGAAACGGCTGGCCCTCTCCGTCGACGGATTCATGGCAAGGATCTCCTGATATGCCAGGCTTATACTGTCCGACCGGGAGTATTCTTGTTCGGTCCGCTCCAGATTCAAGTTGAAGCGGGCCGCCATGCGTTCGGCGAAGATAGTATTGGGATAGAAATCTACCAGTTGCATGGCATACTGCAGTGCCTGGACCGAGTCGGTTTTGGATTCATAGAGCTCCGAAAGCGAGTAGATGGCCTGTGGAGCGATCTCCATATCCGGAAACCGTCTCATCACACTGCGGTAGTAACGGGCGGCACTGTCGGGCATGGCCAGTGCCGTGTAAAACACATTGCCGATTTCGTACTCATGGGAGGCCAGCCGCCGCCGGGTCTCCAGCTTTTCCTCCTCGGAAAATGGTATTTCCGACAAATCAATCTCAACGGTGACTGTTGAAGACACAGCCGACTCCTGCAGGACGCGATCTACATCCGCCGGTTCCCCGCCTTCCTCTTCGAATTGCCGGACAATATTCTCTCTGACGGCCTCAAGGCGTCGCCAGTCATCAACCAGTGGCCGCGCACCCCACACAGCCTGGAAAGAAAGGGCCATCTGCTGCATCATCTGAGGGTTTTTATGATTCAAAAAACCACTTTCCGTCGCTTCTTCCGCATGCGTGGCCATTTCATCGCTGTCAATGGCAACCAGCTGTTGGCGACGCTGTTCCCTTTCCTGTTCCTGCATTTCGGCCATCTTCTTCTGCCGTACCTCCTCGATGACCTCATTCAGTTCATCTCTTGAAAGACCGGCCAGCCACAAAAGACTATCCAGATGCCGCACCTCTTCCTGCAAACGTGTATACTCCCCGTAGGAACGGGCCATGAGCGAAGCGTCAAAGCCCGGAGGCAATCGCCGGAGATCTGTTGCCTGACGTGCCGAAGAGTCGTAGTAAGCGGCCGCCATTTGGTAGTCCTGATAGAAATCGCGATAAATCTCGGCAATTCCGTAATATACTTTGGCCTGCGTTTCTCTGGTGGGGGGATTAGTGCGACGCCGCAGGATCTGTTCATAGTGCTGCATGGACCGTGTGAAATCGGTTCGCTCCTGCATGGTCCGGGCGATCTCATACTCAATCGTGGCAATAAAACCGAAATGGCGGTCATCCCTGCTCATGGAGACAAAGTGTCCCAGGGCCCAGTCGAGATCCCCCCTCTTTCGGGCGGTGATCCCGAGCTTCAGCTCTGCATGATAGATCAGGTCATAGCTCGGATTGGAACGATGGGTGGCTTTGCTGTAAGCTTCAAAGGCTTCGTCATATCTCTGCAGTATCTCAAGCAGCTGACCGTGGAGAAAATGGCCGCGCATCTGCAAGGTACGGTCCCTCACGGCGGGCAGGGCTTCCGCAAGGTAAACGACCGCATCCTCGTACTCCTCTCTTTTTACATAAAGCTGGGCAATGACCAACTTGAGTTCTGCTTCTAAACCGGAATCCCAGTCAAACTCGGTCGAAAAAAGCCGGGATTGTGAATAGTTGATTCCCTCAAGATAGTTTTCCAGCTCCAGGGCCGACCTGGCCCTCCACAATATGGCGCGCTGCCGCAACGTCGGGTTGGATGTCGTGGCCAGCAGCTCCACAAATTTCTGGTCAGCGGAAAAGAACTGCTGCTGATAGAAATAGGACATACCAATCATCTCGATGGCAAAGTCCACCCAGCGGGATCTCGGGTGAAACCGGATGACATCGGCACTTTTCTGTGCGGCATGCTCAAAATCGGAATGGCCGGCACGATGCGGTGTTGGATGGATGCGTATGGGCCTTTCCGGATTGATCGACATCTCCTGCCGCATCTGCAGCTCCAGTCCGCGCTCAAAACTGGTCTTCGCGTTGTAATAGGTATTGAAATAGGCGTTAAAATCCCTCCAGGACGTCTGCAGCGTGGCACACCCCTGCAACAATAACATCAAAACCAGTAAATATCCGGTCAATCTGATCGATGACATCTTCTATTCTATCTTGCTCACCTTGATCATGTTGGTGCTTCCTCTCCGAGGAACAGGCATGCCCGTAGCTATGACCACACGGTCACCTTTCCGGACCAGGCCGGCTTCCCGGAGATAGTCTTCCATGCGCCTTACACTTTCATCGGTATTATACAGAGTCTCCAGCCACACCGGGGTTACACCCCAAAGAAGGTTGAGCTGACGGTATACTTCGATACTTTCCGTAAAAGCTATAACGGGAACTCCCGGTCGAAATTTTGCGATTCTGTGAGCTGTCCTGCCGGTATGTGTGATGGTGGCAATAGCCCTGGCCTCTATGGCTTCACCAATCGTGACACAGGCATGGCTGATGGACTCAATAATCTGTTTTTCCTTCCATTCAGGCCGGGTAAACTCAAGGGTATAATAGATGTTCCGGGCATTGGCCTCTACCGTCCGGCATATCTTGTCCATGGTCTCCACAGCTGCCAGAGGATACTTGCCGACCGCCGATTCCCCGGACAGCATGACCGCATCGGTGCCATCGAGGACGGCATTGGCTACATCCGAACTCTCGGCGCGGGTAGGGCGGGGATTCTGCATCATCGACTCAAGCATCTGGGTAGCGGTAATTACCGGTTTACCGGCCATCTTGCAGCGGCGGATGATCTGCTTTTGGATAAGCGGAACCTTTTCGCTGGACAGTTCAATGCCCAGATCTCCCCGCGCGATCATGACACCATCTGCCAGCTCGATGATCGCATCGATTTCATTAAGCGCTTCGGGTTTTTCAATCTTGGCAATAATGCCCGCCTGGCTTTCCTGTAGCCGAACCTGATCAACCAGATCGCGCACATCGTCAGCTGACCGGACAAATGAGATGGCTACAAAATCAACACCGTGAGACAAACCGAACTGCAGATCCATCCTGTCTTTATCGGTCAAAGCCGGCACCGACGTTTTCACATCCGGCAGATTGACCCCCTTTCTGGACTTTAACAGTCCGCCATGAATCACCCGGGCATTAATTCCGGCCTCTGACAAACCCGTAATCCTGAGTTCCAGCAGGCCGTCATCGAGCAAAATCGTATTGCCCGGCTCCACATCCTGCATCAGATAGGGATAGTCCACCGGGACCATTTTCTGATCACCCGGAACATCATCAGGCGTCAGTATTATTTCTGAATCCTTCTCCAGATACACGCCGTCGTCTTTCATGCGTCCTGTGCGGATCTTGGGACCCTGCAGATCCATCAGGATGGCAATATTTTCTCCCAGACGGTCCGAGATCTCCCGCACACGGTTAATATTGCGGAGATGGCCTTCGTGATCACCATGAGAAAAGTTCAGGCGAACCACATTCATACCGGCCCGGATCAGCTTTTCAACCATTTCGGCACTATCCGTACTCGGACCCAGCGTACATACCATCTTGGTCCTGCGGCCATTGTTTATCATGCTGTGATTTTTTTTGTTCAGGACGGACTTGCAGACCCGTCCGGTTAACGGCTCATTCCTGTCAGCTCGTATCGGGCAAAGTTAAACCTTCCCGCCTGCTGAACAAAGCAATAGAAAATCTTTTTTGTATTTTTCAGTTACATATATAAATCCATCCGTGCCGGTTTTAAGCCCGATGCAAATGCCATCATCTTTTGCTTTTCCTTATAATATCACAATTAACTGTATGTTTCACCACCTGCTGCAAGATAACCAACACGGATATCCGGGATGTCCGGTATTCGGCAAGGTTCTTGCCATGATCATCCTGCTCTTTCTTTTTTCGCACTCGGCAAGCCATGCCGGTTTTCAGGGAGGCACCGGCACGAAAGAAGATCCCTTTCAGATTGCTTCCATTGATGATTTCCAATTGATTCGCAACCATTTGGACCGCCATTTCATTCAGGTGCAAAATTTCGATGCTTCTTATGAAAATGACTTTTTCCCCGTGGGGGACTTCAGAAATCCTTTCCGGGGCAGCTATGACGGAGCCGGTCTCTCTATCTCGAATCTCAGTATCACCTTCTGCCCCACCTGCGGAGTATCAAGCAGTGGCCTTTTTGGTGTAGTGGATGGCGGCGAAGTCAAGAATGTGACACTCCTTGATGTTTTCATCACGGAAACCGAAAACGTTGGAGCCCTGGTGGGTTACAACAAGGGCACTATCATCAATTCATGTGCCAGCGGCACGGTATCGGGCAGGAACAATACCGGAGGGCTCGTGGGATATAATGATGGAAAGATCTTTACTTCCTGTGCCAACGTGGATGTGAGCGGGACCCGGAGCGTTGGAGGATTGGCCGGCCTTAATTCCGGTACCATCCGCGACTGTTATGCCAAAGGCTCCGTGACCGGTGACGAGGAAACCGGCGGACTGGTCGGTGCCAATCTTACAGATGCCCTGATCGCTGCCTCTTTTGCATGCGGAAAAGTGGAAAAACCCGATGAAGCCGGTGGTTTGGTCGGGTTCAACCGTGGCACCATTGAGTCGGGCTACTGGGACCGGGATTCCAGTTCACGGGAAAAGGGAGTCGGCCAGGGAAACGACACCGGAACGACCGGTTTAAACACAACTCAGATGACCGGTATATCTGCGTTTGAAACAATGTCTCAGCTTGATTTCGGCCATACATGGCTTCTGACACCGGACTATCCCGCACTCTTCTGGCAGGACGTGGAAACAATCGAATTACCCTCTTCGACGGAAAATCCTGAAAAAACGGTGTCTTTTCAACTCTATCCCAACTATCCGAATCCCTTCAATGCAACTACACTTATCCGCTTTTCATTAGCGGAGACCTCACATGTGAAACTTGAGATCTTCACCTTGCAGGGCCAGCCTGTGGAACTGCTGGTCAGCGAAACAAGGTCAGCCGGTATGCATTCGGTCCGTTTTAATGCCGGAGGTCATGCCGCCGGTGTCTATCTCTGCCGTATCCGGGTCAACGGTGTCTCTGAAAGCAGGAAGATGTTATTTCTACCCTGACGAAATGGTATAGAAAGCGGGGTGGCGTGCACAAGCCAGAGCGAGTGCATAAGCCGGCCGAGATTCACGAAACCGGAACGGATGCATAATAAGCCGGCGAATAATCAGATAAACCCGAACAATGCCCTATAGCCCGACGATATGCACAAAACCGGAACGGACGCCCAGTAACCCGACGAGAATCAGATAAACCGGAAACGAACACCCTTTAGCCGGGCAAGTTGAAAAAAAAAGCCGTCACAACCGGATTAACCGGCTGCGACGGCTTTTATTATTTTGTGATCAGATCAGAAGAATCTGCCTTGATGGACAGATTACCCTCTGATGTAGATGTTCGCTTTTGCCAGGTTGACCGAGGCCTCAATGCCGTCGGATCCGCCCAGCAGATTAAGGGTCAGACGCACTTCCTGACCGGCAGGCACGCTGCCCGGTATCAGTTCGATCACGATATTGGTGGTGCTGGTATTGGCATCAATGGTCGCCGGCGAAGCCGTTGTCACATTGAAGTGGGTACCTGCAACGGCTGTCGAGCCACCATCAACTTCGAAATTTACACTGACCGGGGTTGACCGTTGTTCGCCGATAAGCTGAACTTGAACGGATGCCACACCGGTAGCTGCGGGACGCTCCTGCTCCAGCGGGAAAAACCCGAGAACCGTCGGTCCGTCATACACCTTTCTTGTGTCGCCTTCATCGAAGATGTCACAGCTGAACAGGAGAAGAGGCATAATTGCGAAAAAGAGATATTTGATCTTCATTGGATAAAATATTTTGAGATTCCTGTTTAGTATTCCGGGTTTTCGACCAGTTCCGGATTCACGTTTAGCAGAGATATTCCCAGCGGAGCGAGAACTCTGTAGGAATCATGTCTGATCTTTATGGATCCATCAGGATTCCTGACGTCTCTTCCCAGTCGTTTCAGGTCGAAGAAGCGGTGACCTTCAACGGCCAGTTCTCTCATTCTTTCATCCAGAATAAAATCTTCAAACGCAGTCATGTTGGCCAGAGCATCAGCAGGTATGGCACCGGCATTTCTGGCATTCCTCAGTGCTTCAAGCGGAGCAACACCCTGATTCGGATCGTTGGCTGCTTTGGCAGCAGCTTCCGCCCGGATCAGGTACATTTCCGCAAGGCGCATGTACGGCATGTCATCAACGGCATTTCCTCTCACCCCGTTAAACTTGATGATTGAGTAGCCATTGGTGTTAATGGCGTCACAGTTCGACGGAGGGGTACCGATGCGACGGGCAGCCACACAGTCCACGTACCAGCCGAGACGGTAATCGCCGGCATCATATTTGTCAATGAGATACTGTGTGGGGAGTTGGGAGACCCACTGGTCCGAGGTGTATGCCCCGGGGCCCTCATTGATAAATGAACCTCCACCAGTTGTTGCCTCGGTATCCGGGTCAACAACAACCTTGAACAGCGCTTCCGGATGGCCGCCGGTCATCTCGTTGAACATGTTGGCGACACCGGTATCGGTATTCTGCAGATCACGGGGGAAGTTGTTGATGGCGTTTTGTGCCGCGGTCGCAGCTGCCGCCCAGTTACCGGCATACAGATTTGCCCGGGCCGCAACACCGTCTGCAAAAGCCTCGGTGGCATAGGTGTTATTGGCATTGACTCCGGCAAGCAGTGTTTTGGCCTGTGCCAGGTCACTGAATATTTGCGTATAAACCGCATCCACGGTGCTTCTCGGCCGCAGATTGGCATCCGGCAAATTCAGAACCGGCTCGGTACGCAGCACTACACCGTGATCCCAGTTGGCCTCGGGACCCTGGCTGAAGTTGCCGGGGTCGTATCCGTAGACACGAACCATGGTATGATAGACGAAAGCACGGATAGCGTAGGCTTCACCGCGGAACTGGTTCAGCACATCGATGTTCATCACATCATCGTCAATGGCGCCGATCAACAGATTGGCATCCTGGATGATGTTATAGGAGGCATTCCAGTTGCCCATGTGAACCGTGCCATGCGTACCCATCGCAATGTTCAGGTTCTGGTAACGGGTAGCACCCGGGCGTACCCGGGTCTCATCGGTAAATGCACTCGGAGCCACGAAGTAATTGGTGGTATAACCAAAACTTTCACGCAGCTTGGAGTACATCGACACACGCAGCGCCCTGACGCCATCTTCCGACGACAGAGCTACCTCAGTGGAGACCGCTGTGCTGGGCTCCACCTGGTCCAGTAAGTCATTACAGCCTGCAAAAGAAACCAGCAAAAATGTAATAACAGCGAACTTTGTGAAATGTAATTTTTTCATCGTAAACCTGTTTTCTGTTTTTATTTAAAACCGGATTTCAATTCCAGCGTTGACTTGGCGTTCCGTAGGATAGGAAGCCGCCGTGAAGTTTTTCCAGATATCCCTTGTGTCAAAGGCAACTTCCGGATCGTACCATGGCCATGCGGTCCAGGTGAGAAGGTTGACGGCCGATGCATAGATACGTACCTGGTCAACACCGGTCTGGGCCAGCAGGCTGGCCGGAAGGCTGTAGCTCAGTGATACGTTCTTCAGACGGATATAGCTGGCATTGTAGATGGCCTGGGTTCCCAGCTGAACGCGGTAGTTGGCCGTTTCGGCAAAGTCCGCTCCACCCCACATCGCTCTCGGGTAGTGGGTCATGTCACCGGGTTCTCTCCAGCGATCCAGCAGTTCCTCATGCAGGTTCATCAGGAAGTCCGGAGTCCGGGTGAAGTAGTAATCCGTTCCGGGGAACGCCCACTGACCGAAGCTGAACTGGAAGAAAGCGTCCAGGGTAAGTCCATGGAAGGACAGGGTGTTGCCGAAACCACCCACGATGTTGGCAAAACCATCCTTGTACTCAATGGCATCACGGGTCTGAACCGGGTTGTAGGTGATGTTGCCATCGCCGTCATACCACATGGGCCGGCCGTCGGCGGGGTTGACCCCTGCCCAGCGCGGAACCTGGATCACACCGATCCTGTTGCCTTCTTTCAGTGATTCATATACGTCATCGGCATCAATATCCTGACCGTCGGGAAGCTCGAGGATCTCATTGTCCATAAAGGCAATGTTGAAGCGTGAGGTCCACAGGAATTCACCGCGGCTCACATTGATCGATCCGAACTCAAGTTCGATCCCTTCGTTCCGGACTTTTCCGATGTTCTCCGTGATGGAGCTGAAACCGGAATCGGTAGGCAGCGGACGGGCAAAGAGCAATTCGGAATTGTCTTTGCGATAAACGTCGATGGCAGCAGTGAAGCGGCCCTCGAAGAGTTCAAGATCCAGACCCAGGTTCATCTCGGAAGCTTCTTCCCATCCAAGATTGGGATTGGCCAGCTGCGTGTATCTCATGGCAGTGGCACCCTGGTAGGAACCCGTGGCAAGGAAGAGTCCTCTCGAGGCGAAGTTGCCGATCTGCGAGTTACCGGTGACACCGTAGCCGGCGCGTACCTTCAGTTCGTCAATGAACGCTACATTGAAGAAATCTTCCTGGCTGATTCTCCATGCACCGGAGAAGGAGGGGAAGAATGCCCAGCGGGTATCGGCGCCGAAACGGGAGTGACCGTCGTAGCGGGCGATGACCGAGAGGTAATATCTTTCGTTGTAGTTATACTGTACGTTTCCGAAGTAACTGCCCACACGCCATTCGGTGGTGATACCTGCCGCGGTGGTAGGCCTTGCGGTTGTGTTCAGTACACGGAAGAAGGGAGCAGGGAAGCCGTCGCCCTGTACGAGCTGGGTTTCCGAGTAGTCTCTCCGGTATTCCGTTCCGGCCAGACCCGTGACGTTATGCACGTTGGCAAAGGTGTGGCGGGCGTTGGCAACCAGGTTGATGTTGTAGTTGACCACGTTGCGGTTGGCAAAGAAGACCCATCCGCCCTGTCCGGGTGCCGCAATCGCCGAGCGATACTGCTCGTCATTGGTAGTCCGGTAGTCTACACCGGCCAAGCTGCTCAGTGAGAGCCAGTCGGTCAGGTTGTACACCAGGTTGACGTTGGAGAAAATCTGGGTGACTCTGGCTTCGCGGTCGACTTCGTTCTTCACAACAGCCGGGTTGGTGTCCTGGCCGAATCGTGTCCAGGGGTTGTATTCGCCATCCGCATCATAGGGGAAGCTCCAAATGGGCTCGAACATGGCCTGTGACGGCGGGCAGTTGATGAAGTTGCCATCCTGACAGACACCGAACTGGGTGCTGCGCGACAGGTTGCTGGTCACGGAGGCGCGAAGCCTTTCATTGACCTGATGGTCGAAGTTGGTGCGAAGATTCAGACGGGTAAAGTCACTGTTGTAGGCGGTACCTTCGGTGTTTTCGTAACCACCGGAGACAAAGAACCGGGTAGTGGCGTCACCGCCCGAAAGGGAGACCGTATAGCGCTGGGTCACACCATCGGAGAAGATGAAGTCCTGCCAGTCCTGATTTGCCAGCTGGTCGGAGATACCCAGTGATTCCACGGCCTGTGCGGTTGTCATACCCGCAGCGCGTGCTGCCGAATAGGCTCTGCGCTGGTCGCCCGTCCAGTCGGGGGATCCGAAGAAGTCCAGCAGGAAGAGGCGCCGGTTTTCGCGGGCGAAATCAAAATCCCAGCCTGTGAGATTGGCAACACCTTCACCGATAAAGTCCAGATAATCATCCGCTCCGAGATAGTTCACGTTCCGGGCGAGGGTACGGACACCGGTTTCGGCACGTGCCGTGACCTGTGTACGGCCGGGCTGTCCGCGCTTGGTGGTGATGATGACCACACCGGCAGCGGCCTGGGCGCCGTAGATGGCGGCAGCCGAAGCATCCTTGAGCACCTCGATGGACTCGATATCACTCGGGTTCAGGTTGTTCATCGGGGAGGTGTCGGCCTGCGTGGATAGCTGCGAGAAGGACACCTGCACGCCATCGATGATAAAGAGCGGTTCGGTGGCGGCATTGATCGATCCCTGACCACGAATATTGACCATAAACGAACCACCGGGGTTACCCGAGGCTGTTGTTACGGTTACACCGGCGGCACGACCCTGAAGCAGTGACTCGGGGTTCTGCAGGGGGACATCCTGAATCTCCCTTGCAGACACACTGGCAATAGCACCGGTAACTTCCCGTTTGGTCGTTACTCCATAGCCTGTGACGATTACCTCCTCAAGGCCCAGGATATCACGACGAAGTTGCAGTGTTATTTCGTTTTCGCCTTCGAATATTACGACATTCTGACGAACGGACTCATATCCGACATAGGCGAAGCGTACCAGGTATTCACCGGTTGGCAGGTCCGCAAGGACAAACCGACCATCAATACCGGTCGCGGTTCCCCGGTTCAACTGCTCGATAAAAACAGTTGCACCTGGAAGCTCCTCGCCGGTACTCCGATCAACAACGGTACCCACCAGGGTTCCAACCTGTGCCATTACAGATGTCGGTAAGGTGATGGCAGCCAATGCTACCAACGTTAGTACCTTTCTGAACATATATGACCTCACTTTTTTTTTTGGGTGATGGTGGGTAATGGACATATGCTGACGTGACCTTTAAACGCCTCTGCTTTACAGCATCAGCGTCTTGTCAGGCCGGCAAACGTACCCAGTACCCGGATTCTGAAAATCACTAAATTTATATTATTCAGTAACTTGATGACAGAATCTCTGTGAAATTACGAAATAGATGATAATTTCAACCTCCAAATTCTGACATAGATTAAAGATTAGTGTTAAATGATAA
>SLHZ01000273.1 GCA_007135895.1 Balneolales bacterium
ATGAAAGTGCCCTTCCTGATTTCCTGCCTGTTTTTGGCTTCTCTCAGTTTCACCGGTTGCAAACCGGCCGAATCCGTTACCGGCTATCTCGCTATTGACGAACCGTTGAAATATGATTTCCGCGGTGTCTGGTTCACTTCCGTGGTCAACCTGGACTGGCCTGTTTCCAACCGGCAGACAGTAGACGAACAGAAAGCAGACGCCATTTTCATGCTGGACAGCCTGAAGTCCATAGGGATTAATGCCGTCCTGTTCCAGGTGAGGCCCGAATCGGATGCCCTCTATGCTTCATCGTACGACCCCTGGTCGTTTTGGCTGACTGGTGAGCAGGGGCGGGCGCCCGATCCGTTTTTTGACCCGCTTTCGTTCATGATACGTGAAGCACACAAACGAGGCATGGAACTGCATGCATGGCTGAACCCCTATCGTGTGGAACGGCGTAAGGACAGCTATCCGCTGGCCGGTTCGAATGTCAGCAGAAGGGAACCGGACTGGATCATGGAGTTCCAGAGCAGGCCGGACGAATTTTATACCATGCTGGATCCGGGACTACCCCAGGTGCGGGATTATGTCACCAATGTGGTGGTGGATATCATACGACGCTATCCCTTGGACGGTATCCATTTTGACGACTATTTCTATCCTTATGCCGCCATGACCGATGAGGACTCACTGACATTCCTGGCCCATCCCAATGGATTTGAGGTCATCGAGGACTGGCGGCGTGATAATGTGAACCGCCTCATGAGTCAGATTCACGACAGCATTCAGGCTGTGGCACCGCATGTTGTATTTGGCATCAGCCCTTTTGCCGTGCGCAAGAATACCGACGCCGGGACCAATGCCTTTGAGGGTTACTACAGTTTGTACGCCGACGGACTGGCGTGGCTGGAAGAGAGGGTGATCGACTATATCAATCCCCAGCTCTATTTCGAGCCGGGCCATGAGAGGGCCGACTATGTGCCGCTTCTGGAATTCTGGTCCAGAGTTGCCCGTGAAAATGAACGTTACATGTATGCCGGATTGGCGCCTTACCGTCTGGGTATGCCTCATGACTGGTCGCTGGATCAGGCGGCCCATCAGTTGCGTCTCAACCTCAGCAACGGATACGTCCAGGGCAATATCTTTTTCCGGACAAGAAACCTGATGGATAACATGAAAGGCTATTCCAGCCTTCTCAAGAATGAGCTGTACCGCTATCCGGCGCTGACTCCGCCCATGGCCTGGAAATGCCAGCTGGCGCCGCCACCCGTCGAAGAACTGGCCGCCTCATGGAGTGATGATGGCAGGGTGATCCTGACGTGGAAAAGGGGATTGCATACACGGGAGGCAGAGGCGCCTCCTGATATCCCTCATGACGAAGAGGCAATAATGCTGGAAGACGATAGCGAACATCCGGCCGAAACCGCTCGGTTTGCCATCTATCGCCTTGGCGATGATGCCGCTATGCATGATCTCCCCAATCTCTTAAGTGATCCCCGCAACATGGTCGCCGTAACCGGACAGACCCGTTTTGTGGAGACATGGCCGGCAGGACAGGCCGACTTGCGCTTTGCGGTTACCGCTGTCAGCCATAACAGCATTGAGTCCGAACCAGTAACCATCCGGATCCGCCGTGAAGGCGATGTCGTTTCATTTGAAACCGAACCAAAATGAAAGATAGAGAGATGACTTCAACAACAGGAATACAACCGTTTTTTTTGTTCACAGCTATTTTAATGCTGACTGCCTGCGGACCTGCCGCGGATGAAACAAAAGTGAAGCTTCCTTCCCTTCAATCCGGAGCTGAACGCCTTGTAGAGCAGGAGTTCGGAATCATTGACGGCAAAAGGGTCGGTCTCATCACCAATCATACCGCCATGGCTGGTGATCGTCATCTTGCCGATATACTGCATGAAGCGGAGAATGTGGAACTGACTGCTCTTTTCGGACCCGAGCATGGTATCAGAGGGGATGCCGATGCCGGCGCGCGTATTGTTGATGGTGTGGATGAACGGACCGGCGTGCCGGTATACAGCCTGTATGGCCAGACACGCATACCAACCCCGGAGATGCTTGAGGGAATCGATGCCCTCCTGTTCGACATACAGGATATCGGTGCCCGTTTTTATACGTATATCAGCACCATGGGACTGGCCATGCAGGCGGCTGCGCGCCATGACCTGATGTTTGTTGTTCTGGATCGCATCAATCCGCTTGGAGGAACAATGGTCGAGGGTTTTGTACTGGAACCCGGTTACGAGTCGTTTGTCGGCCTTTTCCCCATACCGGTGACTCACGGTATGACCGTAGGTGAGCTGGCCCTGATGATCCGGGGCGAATCTTTTCTTGAAGAGGTCCATGTACTCGACCTGCATGTTGTGGAAGTCAGCGGATGGAAACGTGAACAGCTATGGAGTGACACGGATTTGCCTTGGATCCCGCCGAGTCCGAATATCCCTGATTTCGAAACAGCATTGGTTTATCCGGGGTCGTGTTTTTTTGAAGCTGCAAGCGCCAGTGAAGGACGGGGCACACGCGAACCCTTTATACAGGTCGGCGCACCATGGGCTGATGGAGTTCAGATGGCCGACATCCTGAATTCCCGGAATTTACCGGGCCTCCGTTTTGAGGCGGCCCGTTTTACACCGGAATCCATACCCGGAATGTCCACCCACCCGAAACTTCTGGGTGTTGACCTGCAGGGAGTCCGCTATCTGGTTGAGGACCCCCGCGTGGTGGAACCGGTAGCTGCGGGGATACACGTCCTGGAGGTCTTCCTCTCGGAAGCCCCGGAGAGCGAAAGAGAGGAACTGTTCCACAAATCGCGCTTTGCCCGGCTGGGAGGTACTGACAGGCTGTATGACATGCTTATGGCCGGTACACCGGCCGAAGAGATAATTGCCGCCTGGCAGGAGGAGGTCCGGGAATTCCGCCGGCTTCGCTCGCTCTATCTCATCTACGACTGAGATAGCCGGTCTGCCAGCTGTCCATGAAGCTCAACGTTCAACCGTCAATCTGCCAGGAGATGCAGCGGATCGAATGAGGTACAAAAACGGCGGTCAGCCGGCACTTGAGAAGAAGTGGAGGCTGATCAGTGAATCGGGAACGGGGAGGATTTGATCTTTTCGATATGCAGTTGACGGCTGCTTCCCCGAAGCCGGTCTTTAGGGCCTGTCAGCCGGAAACCGTTAACCTG
>SLHZ01000201.1 GCA_007135895.1 Balneolales bacterium
CCGCATCACATAGGAGAGTTCGGCGGCAGCATCAACAGGCGGCACGGCCAGGACCTGCTCTGCCGTTTCGACCGGGCCTTCAAGCACCGGGCCAGTACCAGGTTTCATCTCGACATGCCATCCCAGTGCCCGGGGGACCACAAGGATATCCGAGAAAAGGATAGCGGCATCAGGACCGATTTCATCAATCGGCAGACAGGTGATCTCAGCCACCAGCTCAGGTGTTTCACACCGTGTAAAAAAATCGTAGCGAGCCTGAAGGCGCCGATACGAAGGGAGATAGCGACCGGCCTGTCTCATCATCCAGACGGGTGGGCGTTTTACCGGTTTTCCGGCCAATGCATCCAGGTAGAGTGTGTTTTTCAGCATATCAAAGTAAACAGATGAACATAAAACAGAAACAGATCAGATCAGATTGGATCAGATCAGATCAGATTGGATTAGTTTAGATTGGATTAGATCAGATTAGATTAGCCGTGTTGCACTTATTACTTGAACTCGGGCTTGAACTCAGGTTATCAAAATCAGATCAAAATGCAGATTATCAATAACAGAAAAAAACAGATTAAAAAAGATATCACAAAATAAGTGTTATCATATCTTCAAAAGTAGCTGTTTTGGCCACGAGGGGTTCCTTTCCGGCAATACGGCGAACCGCAATAGCGGTGGTCCGGCCTACAGCAACAGCTTTCCAGGAACCCGGGGGCACTTCATATTGCTGATAGAACGCTTCAACACCGTCGGGGCTGAAGAAGAGGATGGCGTCAAAATGCGTTTGCAGTGGTTTTGGATCGGTTAACGCGCAACGCTGATAGACTTCAAGTTCGGTCAGGTCCATCTTGTACTTGTGGCAAACCTGAGCCAGTTCATGGCGCCGCGCACTGCCACAAAAATGTATGGCAGAACCTATGCCGTCGCCCGCCATCCGGTGACCCATTGCCAGACCGTACCCTTCATGGGGAATAACCACTTCCGAGTCAGGGAACAACCGCCCGACAACCTGAGCCGTTTTTTTCCCAATGGCATAGATAACCGGCAAATCCGTTTTCTTCACCGTGCAATTATTTGTCAGTTCTCTCCAGATCCGCCACCATCCTTCCACACCTCTCCAGCTGGTAAAAACCCATGCCTCTGTTTTGCTTTTATCGGGCCACCGATCCCAAGGCAGCGGATCGGGACGGCTCCAGCGATAGCCCCAGGCGGGGTAGTCCATAAGCCGGATACCTGCATTGGCGGCATGCCGGACTTCCTCGGGCCGGGTCGGACGCGTGGTGATGACCGTGTGCGGCATGTGGTTTTTCGCCCGGGACAGAAATAAATTTTCTGTATCCCCTGAAGACAATTCGTCAAGAAGCGTATCAGCACCGCGCAGGAGGGCCTCATTGGCCGCCATTTCACCCAGACCATCGGCCCGGGCGGTTTCCCGGCTCATGGAAAAACGAATCAGGCCGGTACCGTCCGGAGATACGACACTCACTCTCAGGATCACCTTTTCAGCATCAGCAACTGCAAGCGCACCAACAGGAGCATGACACCCGCCTTGCAGAACATGCAGAAATTCACGTTCGATGGCCGTACAAAGCGCACTGTTTGGATCGTGGACCTTCCGGACAGCCTCTATGGTATGGCTATCTCCATCTCGGGTCATGACACCGAGGGCACCCTGACCCGGTGCCGGCAACATCCAGTCCAGCCCGAGGCAGGCATGACTTTCAAGACCCAGGCGAATCAGGCCGGAAGCGGCAAAAATCGCGCCATCCCAGTCGCTTTCGGCCAGTTTCCGAAGCCTTGTCTGAATATTTCCCCTTATATCGGTGAACTGATGGCCGGGATAGCGGGAGAGCCATTGCCCGATGCGACGATAGCTGGAACTGGCGATCACCGCCGGATAACCGGGATCCTTTAAAAATGATGGCAGCGGCACATTGCCGGACAACGTCTCTCCAAGAGTTCTTCTATCATCGGCTCTTTGCGTCAGTCCGGACTTCGTGACCAGCACATCGGCAGGATTTTCCCGGCGGCTTATGGCGGCGATGGTCAATTCCTCCGGATAACGTGTCGGGATATCCTTAAGTGAGTGAACGGCGAGATCGATCTCGCCGGCCAGCAGTGCGTCATCCAGGGCTTTGGTGAATACCCCTTTGCCGCCGATCAGCGGCAGCGGTGTATCCAACACACGATCCCCCTCGGTTTTAATGAAGTGTAAATCCACTTTGTAACCGGCATTCCTGAGTGCATCAGCCACAAAACGGGCTTGCCAGACAGCCAGCTTGCTGTCACGGGTTCCTATACGCAGCTGTTTACCGGTCAAGATTCGATTCCGATTCCAGTTTGAACATGGAGCGCACCAGTTTTGTTACTTCACCGGGATCGTCATGATGCTCTTTCAGATGGTCGATAGAGTGGGCCATGATTTTGTTAACGATACGGCGCGTGAGATGGTCAACTTCGGCATGGGCCGTCTCAGGTATGCGATTCCGGAATTTGTCCATTTCAAGGTTTCTTATGCCATGCAACTTTTCGCCCAGTGCCCGGATCGTTGGCACAACCTTTTGTTCGGAAAGCCAGGTTTGGAAATTCGCAATTTCTTCGTCGATGATAGCTTCCACCAGAGGGACATTTTTTTCACGTCGGCGGTAAGCTTCATCGGTGGTGTCATTGAGATGGTCCATATTGACCAGCTTGACATTGGGGTGGTCCTCAATTTCGGGATCTACGTTGCGCGGGACCGACAAGTCGAGCATTACGATCCGGTGGTCTGTTTTTTCCAGGCGCGCAAGATGTTCGCGACCGATAACCGGCCGGTCGGCACCGGTAGCCACAATAGCCAGATCTGCCCCGGCCAGAACTTCAGGCAGACGGTCAAAATCAGCTACAGGCAGCGCAAATCGTTCTCCGAGCAACTCGGCACGGCCTCTGCTCCTGTTCAGCAGGGTCACATTGCACGCTCCCAGCGACAGCAGGTTTTTGCAGGTAATTTTCCCGATTTTTCCCGTACCGACAAGCAGGATACTTTTATTCCTGAATGATTTGAGTTCTTTGCGGGCAAACTGCACGGCCGCATAGGCTGTAGTTGCAGCGCCACTGGCCAGACCGGTTTCCGTGCGTGAACGTTTGTGAGCCCGCAGGACGAATTGCATGAGACGGTGCATGACGGCGTGCACCACGCCCCGTTCACACGTATATTCATAAGCCTGCTTCACTTGCTTAATAATCTGCAAGTCACCCAGAATCTGGGCATCCAGACCCACGGCAACACGCAGCAGGTGCCGGATGGCCTGTTCACCGCGACAGACAAAGCCACTACGGTCAAAATCGTCCCGGGTTCCCGCACTGTGTGCAACAAGCAGCTCCACGACCAGCCCGGGATCCGCATCAAATGCAAACAACTCGGTGCGGTTGCACGTGGATATGACCAGCAGATTCAATAATCCCCTGTTGCGGGCATCTTCAAAGAAAGCCTTCTTTTGCACTTCAGACAAGCTGAATCGCTCCCTGAGAGCAACATCAGCCTTCCAGTGGTTGATGCCAACAGCACAAAAGGCCATATTCTGAGGTACTTCTTGCTTCATCCCTTCAACTGCTCAAAAAAAAACGGGGTTTCGTGACCAGATAAGTTTCATGACCAGTAAATATATGCATGGGTTATGCGGCATGCAGGCAAATGATTACTTGGATGGTGCCTGTTTGCGTATCCGGATTAATCCATATCACCGGTAATATGCTTCATTTTTTTAGAAATTTCACCTGTTAATGCATCAAGGAAATCCGGATGGTCGTTTAAGCCCTTGCTGATGATAAGCTTATCTATCTGCAAATTATTCTCATCGATAGCTTCACGCAGTTCGATATCGAGCTCATGGGCGGTTTCGATATGATCGGTCACAAAGGCCACAGGAACCATCAGAATATGCTTGATGCCATAATCAATGAGCCGGAAAACCAGTTCTTCGGTGTTGGGCCGGGTCCATTTGGCCGGACCAACACGGCTCTGATACCCCAACCAGTGTGTCTCCCGGTAGTTTCGCAGTTTCATGACGGCCGCTACAGTTTCTTCAATCTGCCTTGTATAGGGATCTCCTTTTTCCACTTCGCTGATCGGGGTTCCATGCGCTGTAAATACAAGATGCACCTTCTTCCGCTCATCCGCGGTAAAATCATTATGAAGCCGCTCCTCAATCCTGCTGTTGATGGCCGAAATATATTGGGGATTGCGATGATAGTGACCTATGGCATATTCCTGCCAGCCGGGTGACCGGCCTTCCGACAAGTGCTTTTTCTCAATGGCCTGCCAGTTGCGAAAACTGCTCCCGGTAGTCGTGTACGAAAATTGAGGGTAAAGCGGCAGCAGTATCAGGTGCTCTATTTCGTCCCGCATGGCTTCATCAAAGACATCGTAGTCGAACGGCACCCAGTATCGCATGGCAGTATATACCCGGATAGTATGTTCCGGCCATTTTCGGCGCAGCTGCTTCTCCAGGGCACGCCGCTGAAGCTCGGTCAGCGAATTGATGGGAGAACAGCAGTCCGATACCACTCCCTGTTTTCGGTTGGGACAGTATTTACTTCCCATGCATCCATTGGGACAGCCGCTTATTTCCCGGTATTTTTCGGCTACCCCCTTGTAACGGAATCGTGCTATGAGCCGGCCAAGCTGCTTTTGAAAGCTGCCACCGCCCAGATTAATGATATCCGGATCGCCAAAAAGATTTTCCAAAAAAGTGCGAACGGCCTCACGGGATGTGGGTCCGCCCAGATTAAGCAATACAATGCCAATACGTTTTGCAGAATTACTCATTCAAACCTGTTGATGTTGATGTGTCGGTTATGGCGGCGGCTTCTAGAACGAAGAAGAAACGACTTCCCCTGCCCACTTCACTCTCAACCTGTATCTCCGTTCCATGGGCGGTCAGTATACTCTTTACAACAGAAAGGCCCAGTCCGGTTCCGCCTTTGTCGCGGGATCTTGCCTTGTCAGTACGGTAAAAGCGGTCAAAAAGACGCGACCAGTGTGCCTCCGGGATACCAATACCGGTGTCACTGACCCATACTTCCACTTTGCCTCCCGACTGTTTGTATCCTACGGTAATGGAACCCTCGCCGGTGAATTTCACGGCATTGGACACCAGGTTGTCCAGGACCTGCTCAATTTTTCCGGGGTCAGCATCTACCATGCAGGGATGGGTGTCGATTTTCAGTTCCAATCCCTTGCTTTCAGCTGTCTGGTAATACCATTCCGCGATGGTTCCGGTAATATCGGCCATATTGACCGTTTCACGAATGATAAAGTTCTCATCCGAGTCGAAGCGCTGAAGGGTCATGAGATCTTTGAAAAGGCGTCCGATACGTTCTGCCTGGTTTCTCAGGCTGGTGACATATTTTTTTCTTTTATGGTCGTCCAGTCCCGGCAATTCCAGCATTTCCAGCGAGCCCATGATGGTATGAAGGGGATTTCGTATTTCGTGCGTGATATCGGCAAAAAACTGCCGCTGTTTTTCATGAAGGCTCTGCAGGTGGTTATAATCCGTTTTATGAATCCGGGCCATTTTTCTGACAGATGAAGCCAGCATGCCTATTTCATCGGATCGTTTCAGTTTGATCTCATGGGTGGTATTGCCTCCGGCGACTTTTTCCACATCACGGGTGAGATCCAGCAGAGGTCTGGCAATGATCCCGGCCAGAACCAAACTGAAAATCAATATCAGTATCATCGAAATAACAAGAGCGATAAAGATGATCTTCCGAACATCCCTGTATGGTTTCAGAGCATCGCTTCGGGACTGCTGAATGACAAAAAATCGGACTCCTTCCGGGCCCTCCTCCATACTGGCATAGACCCGCAGTTTTGGGTCACTCTGTTCGTTCACAGTGAGAACCGTGCCGGGAACACGAAGCATTTCATCGATCTGGCCAGCGCGCAGATGCTGCAACGGAGAGCGATCCGGCCCGGCCGGAAAAGATGCGATCATCACCCCGGATGAATTGTACAAGGTGATGTGATAATTTGTTGCCGAGGCCAGCCGTTTCAGCTCTGTCTGCAAATCGCTGTTTTCAGGGAAATAGCTGATGGACTGCTGTATCCAGTGGGTGTCTTGTCGCATCCCCGAAACAATGTGCTCTGTGCCTGTTATATGCACCGACCAGAGCATGTAAGCAACACCAGCTACCACGCTGGCCAATAAAATCGCAGTGAGAGCGGCAACCAGTTTGACGCGAAGCTTCATCAGGAAAAAGCCAGGTCCTTGTTCAGTCCATATCCCATTCCGCGATATGTTTTTATCAACTCGCCTTCGTCTCCGAGTTTCAGACGAAGATTCTTGACGTGAACATCAACCGTACGGTCAAAGACATACTTTTCCTCGTCCGTTATGTATTCGAGTATCTCCTGCCGGCTGTAAACCCTCTTCGGGTTTTCAAAAAAGAGCCGTAAAAGCTTGAACTCCGTATTAGTGAGCTCGACTTTTTCTCCGTTTTGCCAAACTTCCATGCTGTCCGGAGCAACAAAGACATTGCGAAAGGCAATCCAGCTTCCTTTTTCACGGGGTCTTCTGCGCAGCATCGATTCCACATGCGCTTTGATGAGGTTCAGGCTTGCCGGCTTCGGGATATAGTCATCCGCACCAAGTGAGAGACCTGCGATTTCATCTTTCTCTTTGTCCTTGGCGGTGAGAAAAATCACCGGGACATCGGCCAGAACCGGATGTTTGCGCAGATAGCGGCAGATTTCATAGCCGTCTTTTCCCGGGACCATGATATCGAGAATGGCCAGATCGATGACCCGGGCATGATGATCAATCAGGTCAATAGCCGCATTGCCCTCTTTGGCGAGCAAAACGCGGTAGTCATGCATCTCCAGGTAGCTGGAAAGCATTTCCGCGGGCTCGTCCTCATCCTCAACCAGTAAAATGGTACGTTTGAATTTCAATCGATAACTGGTTTAGTGTCGATTTCCGTGAACCGGTTTCTGTGGTCCGGTTTCTCAACTTTCGTGAACCGGTTTCTGTGATCTGGTTTCTCTGGTCTGATTTTCGTGGACCGATTTCCGTGAATCGGTTTCCCGATTCCCGTGGACTGGTTTCCCGATTTCAATGGACCGGTTTCCGTGACATCAGCAGGAGTCCTGCATCCCGATAGCGCTCAGACCGGACCAACATGGTTTTTCCGGCGTGAACGTTGTCACTGATTACCGAGCAGAATATAAGAAAAAAACTATATCTGCGCAGAGCGGTGGCCTGTCCGGGGACTTATGCTCCCTTTCGCCTGTTTACAACAGCCTGCGCCGTTTGTTCAGAAAGGCAAGCAATGCAAAATCGAAAGGATCCCCGGTATCGACCTCTTCGTAGGCTATCTGAGCCTGGCTGCATGCGATGCGGAAATCCAGAGTAAACTCTTTCATTTTCTCTCTGTAATCATTGCGAATCTGGGAAGGTATGACATCAAGCTCACCGCCTGTCTCCAGATCTTGGAAGACGAACCGGTCATCCGGAAAATCAAGTTCCCGCTCACTTCGCTTTTCAAGCAAGTGAAAGAGGATTACTTCGTGTTTTTTATGTCTCAGGTGCTTCAGGGCGGATATGAGTTCCTCGTGTTTTTGGACATTTTCAAAAAGATCGGTCAGTATGATCACCATGCTTCGGCGCTGAATCCGTTCGGCCAGTTGATGAATGGCCTGAGCCGATGCCGTCTTGCGGGGTCCGCCAGCGGTCTCTTCGTCATTCTCCAGAATATCTTCCAGCCGGCGATACAGGTGCCTCAGGTGCGGATAGGTTGATTTGGCGGGCAGGATCTCGCCGATTTCCGTATCAAACGAAACCAGTCCGCAGCCGTCACGCTGCCGGTGAAGCATGTAGGAGAGTGCAGCGCCCAGATGTACGGCATAGCGCAGCTTGGACCATTGGGCATAGTAACGGTAGTGCATGGAACTGCTGATGTCCAGCATGAGATAGCATCTCAAATTGGTCTCTTCTTCATACTGTTTTACAAAAAACCGCTCAGTTTTCCCATAAACTTTCCAGTCCATGTGTCTCAGATCGTCTCCGGGATGATAGGCACGATGTTCGGCAAACTCGACACTGAATCCGAAAAAGGGGCTTTTGTGCAGGCCGCTGATAAAACCTTCCACAATTTGCCGGGCTTTGATTTCCAAAGGGGTGAGTCTGTTAAGCAGTTCGGGTGTTAGCAGCATGTTGATTTTTTCGGTAACTTGGGTGTCTGATGTCGCAATGTGATATAGTAATGTGATGTTGTAATGTCTTGTTGTAATGTCTTGTCGCAATGTCGCTGTGAAAGAGGTCACCATGAAAACTGAGCAAAAAACCCGAGAAAATAAAACCGGTTCTCGCGGGCAGCCAGCACTAGCGATATGCATGATCCGTAAACTTCCGAAAACTTTTTTTATTTTGGCGTTACCATTTTTGGCGTTACCATTTTTGGCGTTACCATGTTTTGGGGTTGCCGAAATCATCCGAACCATGCCTTGATTATCGATACTGCCATGTCAACTGTGATAACCGAACCGGAATCACTTGCTTCAACCCTGGAGGAAGCGGATCCGTTGCCACGGCCAACAGCCGTATTGATGGCCACACCCGGCCATTTTTCTGTCGACTATGTCATCAATCCACACATGAAGGACCACGTTGGAACCGTAAACAGGGAAAAAGCGCGCTGGCAGTGGGAAGTGATACGGGACAAATTTCGCAAACTGGGCTTTACCGTCCATGAACTGCCCGGCGAACCCGGGCTGCCCGACATGGTCTTCACGGCCAATCAGAGTCTTCCGCTACTGGACAAAAACGGACGCAAGCATGCCCTCATGAGCATCATGCATTCCCGGCAAAGACGTGATGAGGTGCCCTTTTTTGAACAATGGTACCGCCGCAACGGATACGAAGTGCATTATCCCGATCCCGTCAGTGTCCCCGATTTTGAAGGCATGGGCGACGCCATATGGCATTTCGGCAAGCGTCTGCTCTGGGGTGGATACGGATATCGCTCTTCACGCAACGTCTATGACTTTATCTCCGGAACTTTCGATGTGCCGGTCGTACCACTGGAACTGGTGCATCCCTCCTTTTATCATCTGGCCACCTGCTTTTGTGTTCTCAGCAGCAAGGCCGTCCTGATCTATCCGCCGGCGTTCACACAAGAGGGGCTTGATCTGATCCACGCCGCCTTTCCCGTGGTCATTGAAGCACCGGAACAAGAGGCTCGTGACCTTTTTGCCTGCAATGCTACCTGTCCGGACGGACGCAATGTCATCATTCAAAAAGGTTGCCATGATGTTAACAAAGCGCTTAAAGCAAACGGTTTCGCATTTCATGAAGTGGAAACCTCCGAATTCCTGAAAAGCGGAGGCAGTGTCTTCTGCATGAAACTGATGCTCTGGCAACCCTGAAACAGCAAGTAACCTATAAAAAATTCATGACGGATCAACAAGGAGCCAGCCCCCCGAGGAAAGACTGGTTTACCCGATTTTTAGATTTTGTAGAATGGCTGGGCAATCTATTACCCCATCCTGTCACCCTGTTCGCCCTGTTTGCCGTCGGGGTCATACTGATCAGCGGCCTGGCGGATCTTTTCAATCTCTCGGTCCCCGATCCGCGTCCGGAAGGCGCTTCCGGACGATCACCTGATGGAACGATTGTAGCTATCAGCCTGCTTAATGCCAGGGGTTTACAGATGATACTGGAGAATCTGGTCACCAACTTCACCGGCTTCGCCCCGCTTGGAGTGGTGCTGGTGGCACTGCTGGGTGTTGGTGTAGCGGAACACTCCGGACTGATCAGCGCCATGATCCGGGGAATCGTACTCAAGGCGGTATCGGTCAAACCGGTCAAGCTGGACAGTACGAGTGGACTTCCCATTCTTCAGAAAATCCGGTATTACTTTTTGCGGCCGTTCTCCATTGTTCTGGAGCCGAAGATACTGGTCACGGTCGCCATCGTCTTCACCGGAATCATCTCCAACACGGCTTCAGAAATCGGCTATGTGGTGCTGGTCCCGCTGGGCGCTGTTGTCTTTTTGTCATTGGGCAGGCATCCGCTGGCCGGACTCGCCGCGGCCTTTGCCGGAGTCTCCGGTGGTTACAGTGCCAACCTGCTGCTCGGCACGATCGATCCGTTGCTGGCCGGTCTCACCCAGGAGGCCGCCCAGATCATTGCGCCGGAGTACACGGTTCACGCTGCGGTCAACTACTACTTCATGGTAATCAGTGTTTTACTTATCACCATCGTCGGCACATGGGTTACCATCCGTTTTGTGGAACCCAAACTGGGTCCTTATGATTCATCCATGGCCCTGGAAGATGTATCGGACGAACAGTCGCTCGAGCCACTCAGCAGCCAGGAGAAAAAGGGGATTCGATGGGCGGTTGTCTCTTTTCTGTTCATGATCCTGCTCATCATCGCGGGGGTTGTACCCGAAAACGGCCTGCTCCGGAATCCGGATACCGGTGATATCTTCGATTCACCCTTCCTGAACGGTATCGTACCGATCATTTTCATCGTCTTCCTGGTCCCCGGATTCGTTTTCGGCAAGGTGACCGGTACCATGAAAAACGACCTCGACATCATCAACGGCATGTCCAAGTCCATGTCCACCCTTGGACTCTACATCGTTCTGACCTTCTTTGCGGCCCAGTTTGTTGCGTTCTTCGGCTGGACCAACCTGGGTCAAATCGTGGCGGTGACCGGGGCTCTCTTCCTGGAGAATATCGGTCTGACAGGGCCGATGGCCATTATCGGTTTCATCTTTGTTTCAAGTTTCATCAACCTCATGATGGGATCCTCCTCGGCAAAATGGGCTGTCACCGCGCCGGTTTTTGTGCCTATGTTCATGCTGATCGGGTACAGCCCGGAAATCATTCAGGCCGCTTACCGTATCGGGGACTCGGTGACCAATGTCATCACTCCCATGATGAGCTATTTCGGGTTGATACTGGCCTTCGCTAATAAATACGACAAGAATCTGGGTATCGGAACGATCATCAGCACCATGCTGCCGTTCACCATCTTTTTCCTGATCGGATGGGTGATTCTTTTCTATGTCTGGGTCTTCTTCCTGGGGCTGCCGGTCGGACCGGAAGCGCCAACCTATTTTACTCCCTGATGATTGCGGCGGATTTTACTCACCGGTTTTACCGGGTCCTCCGGATACTTCCGGCAAAAAACCTCTTAAACATATTTCAAGTCTGTTTTTTTTTAGGTATTTTTGTACGATTTAAACAGAAACGACCGGGCACAACGGAAGTGGGAAAAATCGCCATACTCAGTGAATTTTGGGAGTTCTTGCGGGTACGCAAAAAGCTCTGGCTGGCGCCCATTGTGTTCGTTCTTCTTCTGTTAGGACTGTTAATTGTGGCAACCAGCAACACGGCCCTTGCACCGTTTATTTATGCCTTGTTCTGAGTTATTGTCTGTTATTCCCGATGTATACAGATTTTTCCAAAAAAATCCGGCTCTGGTTTTTCAGTGCCGGATTTTTTTTATTACGACACCCATCACACCTGTAACTTCCGAGTGTTTCCATGCATCAAAACAATTCTGAAAAAGCTCTGCTTGTCCTGGCCGACGGTACAGTTGTCAACGGCTGGCCCGTCGGATACCGGGGCACTACCGGCGGGGAGCTCTGTTTCAATACCAGCATGACCGGCTACCAGGAAATCTTCACCGATCCGAGCTATCACGGCCAGCTCATGATGATGACGTATCCGCATATCGGCAACTACGGGGTATCGGCACGGGACGACGAAGCCGGAAAGGTAATGATCTCCGGCCTGATTGTCCGTGCTTTCTCCCACTGCTACAGCAACACCATGGCCGACGGCGACCTGGACTCTTATCTGCGAAGAAACCGGATTGTGGGCATCACGGGCGTTGACACACGCAAGCTGGTCCGTCACATCCGCCAAAAAGGGGTTCTCAATGCCATCATATCGAGTGAGACGGACGATGTGGACACGCTGGTCCGACAGGCGCGGGAATGGCCCTCGATGATAGGGCTGGAGCTGGCTGAAAAAGTGAGTTGCAAGGAACCAAGAACTATTACCCCGGCCCAGGCCGATGCCAAACAGATTTTCAAGGTGGCAGTCATGGATTACGGCATCAAACAGAATATCATCAACAACCTGGTCCGGCGCGGATGCATGCTGCGTATCTTCCCGGCACGCACCTCCTTTGACACCATCATGAAA
>SLHZ01000029.1 GCA_007135895.1 Balneolales bacterium
CTTTCCTTTCCCGGGGTCCCGGGAGCAGGACCTCCGGTTTTTTTGGAAGATTTTGCAGGGGAGTCCTCCGTGCCGGTGGCCGGACTCGTCTTCTTGTATTTACTGAAATCTTTTTTCCGGTACAATCCACCCGTAAAACCATCGGAATCATCGCTTTCTGCCATGAAATCATCCTGATACGTGCCAGGCAATGGTGAAGCTTCTCTGTCAAAGGAACTCAGCGCCTCCGCCTGTTCACTTGCCAGTTTTCTCAAACGTTCAATGAGAGTCTGCTTTCGCAACCCGGTAACGGGCTTCAAGCCGGATTTCCTGGCCAGCTCCTGTAATTCCCTGAGCTTTTTTTCTTCTAATTGATCCAATTCTTTTGATTTTGATTTGTCTTTATGGCGTGCGGACATATTATTATCTCTATGTACTCCAGGTACCGGATTGGGTGGATTCGGCAGTTTTGCGGCTTAGCGTGCTCCCGCGCATGCGGATGCCTGCCTGCTTTTACTGATAAGATGTGTTCCGATATAAAAACTTGAGGGAGAGGAGAACAGCTATCTGGCCTTGATGAGGTAAATCCATCGTCTGACCACACTGTAAAAATAAAAACTTCCAGTGAAAATTACTACTTCCTTGTTTAACCCTGCAAAGAAATGAACGATTTCTTCTTCCGTGGGGGGCAGGCCTGCAACATCAGGCAAGTGAGGCGTGATATGAGCGATATCTGCAGCCCTCTCCGTGTGCAAGGAATAATAGTAGTTTTTTTTAAAAACAGAAAATGGTTCCAGCATTTTTTTTGTGGCCTTGTCTTTCATGATGCTCAGGACCACGACAGGCTCACGGGACCATCCCATACCCGATATGCTCTGCATCAGCTGGCGCACCGCCTGCGGGTTGTGCGCACCGTCGAAGTACCAGTGGTGATCGGGCAGCAGCCGCTCGAACCGGGCAGGCAAGCTTTTGTCGGACATGATGTTTAATAGCGCCCGGCAAAACTGATCACCGGAAATGGGGAATCTTTGCTGATTCAGCTCGGTCACCAGGCAAGCCATCGCAATATTCCATTTGTGAACCGGGGCCATCAGATCGGTAGGTATCTCCAGACGGTCTCCGTCGCGGTCGACAAAATAAGTATAGCCTTTTGCGGCAGTGGATCCCCCCGGGGTATGGCCCGGCCTTTTTGCATTCGCCGGAAAAACCGGACTGCCACGCTCTCCGGCAATACGCCGGACGGTCTCAAGAGCCGGGCGGGGCAAATCCCCCACCACAACCGGACGCCCTTTTTTTATGATACCAGCCTTCTCGGCGGCGATTTCAGCCAGGGTATTGCCCAGGAAGTGCTGATGGTCGTGTCCGATAGTCGTGATGACCGAAACCATCGGTTCAACGATATTGGTGGCATCCAGCCGGCCGCCAAGTCCTGTTTCTACTATGGCCACATCCACCTCTTCCACCGCAAACCACCAGAACGCCAGCGCCGTGGTAATCTCAAAATAGCTCAGATCCAGTTCCTGCAGATCTCCACCATAATTCATAAAAAAATGGAGCATCGCCTGCTCCGTAATCATTCCGCCATTGATTCTGAAACGTTCCCTGACCGTATCAAGATGAGGAGAAGTATACAGGCCGCAACGGTAACCGGCCTGCTCATAAATACGCGAAAGCATCACACAAACACTGCCCTTCCCGTTGCTTCCGGCAACATGGACCACCGGAATCTTCTTCTCCGGATTCTCCATGCGGCGGCAAAACTCCCGGATACGATCCAGCCCAAGCCGTGCCGCCCGGGCTCCCTGCACCTGAAAAGACGGCAACCCATTTAGATAGCGATATACCGCATCCACATTATTAAACCTTACCAAAGAATCCTCCTGTTTCGAAACTGCTTTCTTGCCACTTTTTTCCTCAGACTTGTGCTATTTCTCAGACTTGCGCTGATTCTTCAAACTTGCGTTGTTTCCCCAGATTTGTGATGTTTCTTCAGATTTGTGCTGTTTCTTCAATCTTGCCCTGTTCATCCAGACTTGTGCTGCTTAAGAGGTAGTTACTTCGCAGTTGAATATCGTATATTCACAGGTAATCTGCCATGCCGAGGACTCTTTTTCCCGATCTGCCATGTACAAGAACTTTCTTCGTCCCCTTCTGTTTCAGCTCAATCCCGAAACGGCTCATCATATCACCGCCGGGGCCGGTCAGACCCTCTGCTCACTGCCGGCAGTCGGCAACCTGGTCAGTTCCCTGTATGCCACCCGCTATCCGGAGCTGGAGCATTATCTGATGGGTCTCCGCTTCACCAGTCCGCTGGGTATGGCAGCCGGTTTTGATAAAAATGCCACGCTGACGCAGCTCTTGAAATCACTGGGGTTCGGATATGCCGAGTACGGTTCTGTAACAGCCCGGCCATCTCCGGGAAATCCAAAGCCCCGGCTGTTCCGACTTCCACATGACAAGGCGCTGATCAACCGCATGGGCCTGAATAATGAAGGTGCCGGCGTGATCTGCCAGCGCATCGCCGAAAACCGTCGAAATAACCCTGCCCTGTACCATAACTTTCCGTGTGGCATCAACATCGCCAAGACACACGATCCTTCCATTATGGGTGACCGGGCCATTGAGGACTACCTGGCCAGCTACAGACTTGCCTTCACAGCCGCGGATTACCTTACCCTGAACATATCCTGTCCAAATACGGCCGAAGGAAAAACCTTCGAGGAACCATCGGCTCTCGAAGAGCTTCTCGGCGCCCTGTCCACAATACGAACCAAAAGCGATCCGCCTCTGTTTGTCAAACTCTCACCCGATACCACCGTTAGTATTCTGGACCGGATTATCGACATCTGCGAATCTTTCGGCTGCTCCGGTTATGTCTTCGGCAACACCACCCGCTCACGGGACGGACTTGTTGCCGGTACCGGTAATAGCCCGATGAGAGAAACCGGAGGACTCAGCGGGGCGCCTCTTTATGAAAAAACACGCAAACGAATCCGGTATCTTCGAAACAATCTTCCCTCCAGCCGTATACTGATCGCCTGCGGAGGAATTGATACCCCGGATAAAGCCATCCGCATGTTTGCCACCGGCGCCGACTCCCTCCAACTGTATACCGGACTGGTATACAAAGGTCCCGCCCTCATAAAGCAAATAAACAGGAAACTGGCAAAAACTATACGAAAAG
>SLHZ01000332.1 GCA_007135895.1 Balneolales bacterium
ACAGGGGCAGGTAGGAGACGGTTCGGAGAACTTTACCTGGTATTTTGATGATCTGCATGTCTATGCCGGTGAACTGCCTACATCATCGGAAGAGTTTGGCGGGGATATCGCCGGACAAATTGAGCTGAGGCAGAATTATCCCAACCCGTTCAATCCATCCACCACGGTCGAATTTGTCTTACCCGAAGCGGCAACGGTCACCATAGAAGTTTTTAATACCATGGGTCAGCAGGTGGGAACGATTGCCAACGATTCGTATCCTCCGGGGCGGCACAGTATGGTTTTTAATGCGTCAGGACTGGCCAGTGGACTGTATCTGTATCGCCTGAATGCCGATGGCATGTATACCCGCACAAAGAAGATGCTGCTGGTCAAATGAGCGGACATAAGAGTCATGCCACTATGGTATTTCTTAACATGTGGTCGGGGGCATTTTTACTTGACGGATTGCATTATCTTAAGCCGCACCATTATTATTTAACCAATTGCATGAGTCGCGTCAGCTGACCCTGATCGGTAAGAATCCGGTAGATATAGGTTCCCGAGCTGAGTTCTGAGGCATCAAATTGCACCGAGTGGGAACCGGCCCGGAGCGATTCATTGACCGGCACATCGATCATCCTGCCCAGCATGTCAAAAACTTCAAGCCGGGTATGCGTGGCTTCAGGCAGGTCAAAGGTTATGGTGGTAACCGGGTTGAACGGATTCGGGTAATTCTGATGCAACTGCAGGGTAAAGGAACGTTCCGGCTCATCTGCAGCGTATGTTTCGGTCTCTTCTTGATAGACTCTCACATATTCGACCACCATTTCCTGGGGGAATTCGGTACTGTCATCCGGACTTCCGGGCCAGATTCCCCCGACGGCGACATTCAGGAGCAAGTGAAACTTCTGATCAAAAGGCCAGTGGTAGGGTGCGATGCTGGAAGGAAAAACTATATAATAGAGTCTGTCATCTACATACCAGGCAATTCGGGTGGGTGACCAGATGATGCTGAAGGTGTGAAATGCGTCGCTGTAAAGACCTTCGTCCAGCCGATGGGTTCCGCCCCGAAAACGGTGATCATCTGCAGAAGTTCCGTAATGTACCGTTCCGTGTACTACGTCGGGTTCATGACCAATCAGTTCCATGATGTCGATTTCACCGCTGGCAGGCCAGGTTCCATAGACATTCTCGGTTGGCAGCATCCAGATTGCGGGCCATAGCCCCTGACCTTCTGGCAGTTTGGCGCGAACTTCAAACTTTCCGTATTTCCAATCACCCTTATTGATGGTACGAATTCTGGCCGATGTATAGTACCGGTTGGCATAGGCCTCCTGTCTGGCTACGATATGCAACTTCCCGTCTTCAATATATATATTTTCTTCCCGGTCGGTGTAAAACTGAAGTTCACCATTTCCCCATCCCCAAAGTCCGTATTGGGATCCGGTCCCATGCTGATAGGACCACTTGGTTTCATCCAGGACATCGCCATCAAACTCGTCCGACCAAACCAGCTGCCAATCCTGTGCTTTTGAATGGGGTGGGAAAGCGGTAACAGCCATTAAAAAAAAGGCTGTCAGCAAGAACCGGAGTAAAACAAGTTTTGCTGAGCGGCAACTCCATTTCGGGTGTTTTGATGTGTCGTAATGGCTGTGAACAGCGATGCGGGGCATTCGGAAAATTTGGTGGCTCATCATATCAACACGGTCGGGTTAAAAAGCTGTCAGAAATTACTGCTGGCAACGAATCGAATGCTCTTGATACCATTGCTTGCGTTAAAGTAAAATACTATTTGCAAAAAGAATTTGCAAAGAAAAAGCAAAATTTCTCATAATATTTGCACAATATTTCACTTTTTGCATTCAGGGTCTGATTGGATGCCATTACAGCGGCCACACCCACAAAATAAGGGGTACGCCCAGCAGAACGATAATCACCGAAAGCGGAAACCCCATGATGGTATAATCGGTGAAACGGTAGCCTCCCGGTCCCATGACCAGGGTGTTGGACTGATGTCCGATGGGGGTGAGGAAGGCGCAGGAGCCTCCAATGGCTACTGCCATGAGAAAGGGATCAATCGAAAAACCCATGCCTTTGGCCACACCCATGGCGATCGGTGCCATGAGTACAACGGTGGCGGCATTGTTGATGATATCCGACAAAGCCATAGTCACCACCAATATGATAGTTAAAAGCATCCATGGTGGGATCTCACTCCCCAGGTTGAGCAGCGCCCCGGCTATGAGTCCGGCCCCGCCGCTGGTTTCAAGGGCGTTCCCAACCGGTATCATGGCTCCCAGCAGGACAATGACGGGCCAGTCGATACTTTTGTAGAACTCTTCCATGGGCAGCACGCGGCCAAGAACCATTGCCAAAGCGGCTATGGCAAAGGAGATCTGGACGGGCAGCAAACCGGTGACCACGAGCAGGATGGCGATGCCAAAGATCGAAAGGGCAAGTGTTACTTTGGCCTGGTAACCGAGACGGAGTCCCCGTCGGGCCAGGGGCAGACAACCCATGGAGGTGATGGTGTCAAACAGCATGTGCTCGCGTCCCTGAAGCAGCAGGACATCGCCGGTACGGAAGATTACCCGGTCAAGCCGTCGATGGATTTTCTGTTCTCGCCGCGCCACAGCAAGAAGATTGATACCGTAACGGGTCCGCATCCGCAATGAAGCGGCTGTTCCATTGATAAGCGATGAATCGGCCATTACAATGGCTTCGCTGATGGCAATTTTGTCAGAACCGGCCGCATCCTTGCGAAATTTCTTTCCACCGACCAGCTTTACGCCGGTATCCTCGACAAAGGTCTTGAGATCCCGGGCATCCGTTTCCAGGATGATGATATCATCGACCTGCATAACCTCCCCGGGATCCGGGACATGGATGCGCTGCCGGTCACGGATCAGGCCAAGAATCTGAACGGCCGCTTCGGTTGTCTTCATCAGATCGATGATGCTCATGCCCAGAATGGCCGAGTCCCGGGTTACCTGCACTTCCGTGATATAATCGTCTATCTGGAACAAATCGGCATCGGATCTGGCCGCCGCTCTCTTTGGGATAAGGCGCCACCCGATCAGGCTGGGGTGCCGGATCGTGCTGACTGCGCTTCCGTCGACGCGACAATGCAACATGGGTCAATAAATACGAAGGTTGTCCACCATCACGCAGCGACGCGT
>SLHZ01000139.1 GCA_007135895.1 Balneolales bacterium
GACCTCAAAGCGGTCGCTCCAGTTTATGAAGCAAAAACCGGTAGAGATATTGTGGTATCCATCCTGTCTTCGACTCAGAACCTGAAGCCCGAGATTAATTTTTGCCCATGAGCGGGAGACCCATGTTTCTTGCAGCGGTTTGGTTGGCATGAACTTGTATCAATTGAGAGCAAATAAAAAGTCTGGTCAATATGGTTTCAGGAAGAAGATTTTCGGTTTTTTTCGTCAATATCCTTTCGAATGGACAAAAGGTAGCCCAGCGCATCTTCGCGGGTGTTAGGAATGTCACCATTGAGAATGGCCTCTTCTATTCTGTCTTTAATATCTCCTATGAGGGGTCCCGGAGGCAGGCCGCAGATCTCCATGATATCATTACCACTGACAGGGGGTCTCCAGTTCCGGATCCTGTCCTTTTCTTCGACTTCGGCAATACGCTTCTCCACATGATCAAAGTTTTCGAGGAACTGTTTGATTTTTAGATGATTTTTACTGGTTATGTCAGCGCGGCAAAGGGTCATGAGATCGTCGATATCATCTCCGGCTTCAAAAATCAGTCTGCGGACAGCGCTGTCACTGACGGTTTCACCTACGAGCGCGATAGGCCTAAGGTGAAGCCTAACCAGTTTTTTTACGTACCTCATTCTTTCATCAAGCGGCAGGCCAAACCTGCGAAACAGCCGGGGCACCATTTGAGCACCCAGTGCATCATGTCCGTGAAAAGTCCAACCCTGCTTCATGTCGAACCGCTTGGTGTGTGGTTTTGCGATATCGTGCAACAGTGCAGCCCATCGCAACCACAAATTGTCGGAGACATGTGCAATGTTGTCCAGAACACGGAGTGTATGCCAGAGGTTATCCTTGTGCCGCACATTATTTACCTCCTCTACCCCATGCAGAGCAACCAGCTCGGGAAAGAACTGCTCTAAAAGCCCGGTTTCAAAAAGTAACCGGAAACCGACAGAGGGCTGATCAGAGAGAATGATCTTGTTAAGTTCATCCAGGATCCGTTCCCTGGAAACAATTTCCATTCGGCCTGCCATGGATATCATTGCGGACCGTGTTTCAGGTGCAATGTTAAAATGCAGCTGAGAGGCAAAACGAACGGCCCGAAGCATGCGAAGCGGGTCGTCGGAAAAGGTTTTTTCAGGTTGAACAGGGGTTCGGATCCATCTTTCTTCAAGATCTTTTATGCCCCCGAAAGGATCGATCAGCTCTCCAAAGTCATGAGGGTTCAGCGACCATGACAGGGCATTTATGGTAAAATCCCTCCGAAGCTGGTCCTCTTTTATGGTGCCAGCCTCAACCGAGGGTTTTCTGGAATCTGCCCGGTAGCTTTCTTTGCGGGCTCCCACAAATTCGAGCACCAGTGAATGATAGGTGATCTGCGCCGTGCCAAATTTTCGATAGACGGTCACATTCTTTACACCCAAACGCTTTGCAACAGTATTGGCCATCTGAATTCCGGAGCCGTCTGTTACAAAGTCAATATCGTAGTGATGGCCGGGATAAATCCTGTCAAGATAGTAGTCCCGGACAAATCCCCCGACCACAAAAACTTGCTGGTTGATGGTATTTGCTGCAAGCGAAATATCCCGGAACAGTTTTTGATATGTCGCTTCCAAGTTTTTCACATGAGTTTCCGATACACAAAAATGATAAACCAAAGAGTAAAAAAAGGCTGTTACGAAATAAGGCTAACGAGAAAAGCCGGGAATTACTACAACCCATTGCTAAGATAACGATCATTTAGCTTTAACTGGATTTCAAAAAGTAAAAAAAGCGTCGAGTCCTATATACCAGATGGTGATATGACTCTTGACGGGAGAGGAGGGTAGTATGAGAGACAGTTTCGCCAACTTTTCATTATCTTTTCAAATTGTAAGATATTGGTCGGAGAAAATTTACTTTCATAAGAACCAGGTTTTCCCGTTTCGTCTTGCCGAGTGTGAAAAAAGTTGCAAGCTTGTGAGGGCAAGCGAACTTTTTGAGCAGATCTGTGAGCATATCCAAACAATAAAACTGAAACCGGTTAATACAGGTATCCTTTGAGTTGGTATTATATCGCCATTGAAGCATTTAGCTGGCTTTTCATCTTTTTCATGGTGCGCCACGGGGGCTACCGGAGCATTCATCTTCTGCACATGTTTCAGCAGAAGGGCTACAAACTTAATGAATTTTCGGCGTGGTTGTTAAAAAGGTGGAAAACTATTCTGTTGCCAGCCCGGCATGGACTTCTGCTACTGGTTGTGCTAGCATCAAAATGGCACCTCGCATCTTCTTTCACCTCTTCGGCTCTGACGGTTGTTTTGCTGGTTGTTGCCGTCAGCTGGTTCGGAGTTGGTGTCCAAACACATGAAAAAGCGAAAAAACCCCTTGTTTTTACTGCCAGAATGAAACGGCTTGCTTCTGTTTTGGCTCTTCTGATCATTTGGCTGCCTGTTGCCGGGACATCTTATGCCGTTTATTCGGGTCTTTTATTTCCCGATGTCTACATATTGATTACGGTCTGGGTGATTAATGATCTGCTTTTACCTTTTTATTTATTCCTTGCCGCTTTACTGGCGTATCCGGCAGAGTTTCTTGTTCAAGAGCATTACAAGCGCAAAGCAAGAAGAAAATTAGCTTCCATGCCCGGTTTGAAGGTTATTGCCATCACGGGCAGCTATGGCAAGACAAGCACGAAGTTCATGTTGGCAGGCATACTGGGAGAAAGATACCGGGTATGCGCAACTCCCGGCAGCTTTAATACTCCAATGGGTATTTGCAAGGTCATCAACAATGATCTGAGAAAGGATGATCAGATACTTATTCTCGAAATGGGGGCCCGATATCCGGGCAATATCGACGAGCTGTGTCGTATTGCCAGGCCAGACATGGCAATAATTACCAATGTGGGCATGGCTCACCTGGAGAGCTTTGGAACTACTGACATCATTGCCCAGACAAAACGAGCCTTGTTGGACTATCTTGCACCGGGCGGTTGGGCCGTATTAAATGGCGATGATGAGAGGGTGCGAAAGATGCCGCACCAGGCGAGGCAGGAAGTTTCGAATGTTCTTTACTGTGGCTTGATGCCTGAGTTTAATTCGCTTACAGGCGGCAGCATTCGCTATGACGAAAACGGATGCCGTTTTACCATGACGTTTTTTGATA
>SLHZ01000143.1 GCA_007135895.1 Balneolales bacterium
GAATAAGACCAGATCAGGAATAAGACCAGATCAGGAATAAGACCAGATCAGGAACAAGACCGGATCAGGAACAACCACCGGATCCAGGTTTTATCGTCCTTCGTACCTGAGCCCCTCCCTGATCCACTCGGGGGCGGGTTTGCCTTTCAGGTAGTGATCGAGGTATTCCTTCAACCGGATGTAGTAATCCAGTTTGTTGGCATATTCCCGGGGGTGGTGTCCCTCTCCGCGATACTGCAGGAAGATCACATCCTTGTGAAGTCGCCTCATCGCCAGATAAAGTTCGATACCCTGCTCCCAGGGTACGGCGCCGTCTTCATCGCCAAACATGATAAGCATGGGGGTCTGGATTCGGTCTGCAAAAAATACGGGTGAGTTTTCAATGTAACGCTCCCTTTTCTCCCAAAGGCTTCCTCCTATCCGGCTTTGTGTCATTTCATACTGGAACTGTCGCGCCAGACCGGTGCTCCACCGGATTCCGCTATAGGCACTGGTCATGTTGGATACCGGCGCTCCGGCAATAATCGCGGCAAAGATATGGGTCTGTGCAGCCATATGGGCAGCCTGGTAGCCGCTCCATGAATGGCCATGCAGGGCAATGGCATCGGGATCGGCTATGCCCATGGCAATGAGTTTCTGTACCCCGGGCACGATCGACCGGGTGGCAGAGTAACCCGGCTGCCCCACATCATAGCGCACATCCGGTAAAAAAACCGCATACCCATGGGAGGCGTAATAGGGAAATCCGGGTCGATGGTTGATTACCTGCTCATTGAAATGGTGAAGCCGATGGGAAAACTGTTCGTAGAAGTAGACCAGCACCGGGTAGCGCTTGCCCGGCTGGTAGTTGCCCGGCAGAATCAACACACCGTCCAGCTCATGACCGTCCATGTCGAGCCACCTCACCAGCTGTGATTCACCCCAGGCAAAGTTTTTGATCCGGGGATTCACCTCGGTTATTTTCCTGGAAGAACGCAACCTGCGATCTGCAATCCACAGATCCGGGAATTCGCGGTAGCTCTCACGGGTAAAAATCAGCCGGTCGGCTTTTTTTGCCTGTGCCACAAAACGGTAGCGGTAAGGACCCTCGACAAATCGCTCGATCCCGGTCCGGCCGGTCCGTATGCCATAAAAACCATATTCCTTGTTTCTCTCCCCGAAGCCCGATACCAGCAAATGCTCGTTGCGGCGAAAACTCCTCCGGTCCGGAACCGTGGTGACCACACGAAAACGGATCTTTTGCCGCCTGCCCTCCCCTCCTGTCAGCATCCGGGCTTCCCCCGACCGAGTATCGATCTGCCAGATGTCGTATTTGTCGTATATGACCAAGGCCCGGTCTCCTTCCAGCCAGCCTGCCATGCCATAACCCGGTGCCGGGAAGGAGTAGTCGTGGTCCTCATTGGCAAAAGGCACCCCGAGTGGCTCGGTCAGATTGCGAATGGTATTGCGGTCCACATCGTAGAGCTGCCAGTGGCCGGCTTCAAAAAAGGCGACGTAACGGCCATCCGGTGAATGGGAAACGGTAGTAGACCTGAGCCGGTCAATGATTTCATGTCGGGTGCCGTCCCGGATATCTATCAGATAATAGTCGTTGTAGGTTCCGTCCCAGGTTATCAGCTTTTTATAGGGTCGTGGATTGCGGCCCAGGACAAATCGTTTATTGTCGTCCGGACTCACATAGGGTACCTTGTCATCAGCCAGTCTAACTACCCGGTTCCTCTCCAAATGGTAGACCGTTAGGTACGTGTGATCGCGGCGCCGGTTCCAGGTATTCTTTTCATGGGTTTTAATCAATGGGTCGTTCCAGTGCCAGACATCCACCGTGGCCCCTGCAAGAATCGTGTCGATATCCGTCACGGAATGCAGGGCCGGCTCATCACGGTAGAGCGAGAGCGTGTACATGGAGCGGGGCTGCCAGCCAAAAAACAGTCTTTCGCCATCGGCGGACCAGGTCAGGCTGCTGTGCACAGGAATCACCTGGTCGTCATCCAGGTCATTTTCTGACGGAACCGTATCGAGGATTTGGCGGTCCGGATGCCAGGTCATAATGCGTGACGGGGAGGGATTACCGTGCTGATCTTCACGGCTGTGCAGGAAAGCCAGCGTCCCGGAACGCTCATGCCAGCTGAAACCGCTGTAGATGCCACGGGTCTGCCGGTGCACTTGCTGCGGCAGCAGGGAGTCGGCGCGCAGGTCGACCAGGTAGAGGCCGTTGCCTTCGCCGCTCGAGTCGGTGACAGCAAAAAAGAGCGTGGTGCTAAGACTGTCCGCGGTGACCTGGCGGACATCATCGTGCACCAGTCTCGCACCCCGGTCATTCCACAGGTCATGCACCTCCAGACGTCCGCCGGCCCCGGAAGGCTCTCCCCTTTTTTCAGGTGTTTCCGGCTTGCCGAGTATCACCAGCCACCGGCTGTCTTCCGTGAAGAATGCCGAATCCGTCATGCCGAAAAACAGGCTGTCTGTCTGATCAACGCGCCAGACGCCCAGACTGTCGGCCGGTGTGTTCTTCTCGAGGCGCTTCAGAAATGGACGCTGGATACGAGCCAGGATCCACTGCTCATCGGGGCTGATCCTGGCACCGGTTCCTCCAGGAATAACCAGCTGTTCACGGCCCTGATCGTTGATCACCACCACGGCTCCGTCACCCCGGTCGGGCCGTCGTTCGTAGGCCACAAGATTACCCAGACGGGAAAGCTGCGGGTCGACGATTTGGTTGAATTCCATGATATCCACGATCTCAACCGGGCGACCGGCACTCCCGAAGACATGGGCCGGAATGGCCAGACTGGTGCATAAGAAAAGGAGAATAGTTGCCCCAAATGGCAGATATCGCAGTTTTTTTTCTCGGTTGTTATCGCTCATAGCACTGAATTGACGTTAATATTTGAAATAGATCCGGAAAAGGGCCGGAATAGAGTCCTCAAAATGGTTCGATATATGTCCGATATATGAACCATAATACTCCGGTATCAGGTCTGTTTGATCCTTTCTCGCCGCTTCATGGCTCTTTCCCGGGTTTCCTGCATGCGCTGGCGGAAGAAGAGACGCTTGCCCTCGGAGGGTTTACCTTCCAGCCGTCCGAGTTTGTGAAGTTGACGCTGATACTGGCGCTTGCAAAGTTTTTCGGAAACAGGGA
>SLHZ01000322.1 GCA_007135895.1 Balneolales bacterium
ACAGCCCGAACCCGGTTTCCCCTGCTCTGGAACTTGTCTGTAAAATAGTCGTCTGATGCTTTTCCGAAGAGTTTTGCATGGCGGGTTACCTCTTCCAGGCGCATGGGGTCCCGGCCTTGCTCAAGTGTCCGGCATGCGGCATCTTCCCAGCTGGTGGCCAAGGCCCTGTTGCTGAAGCGCGGTCCATAGGTGTCGACCAGGTACTCGACGTGCCGGGTAGTGCTGTTGCCGATGATATGAGGATAGTCGGCTTTCGGGTCGAGACCTCCCCAGCTGCTGCCTTCCCGACCCATGGCCTGACGTATGGCATGCTCCAGTCCGTGGAGGCAGAGTGTCTCGGTAGTGGTCGTGGTTCCGTCCATATCCATCAGGGCTATCACCGGCGCACGGGAAAAAAGAGTAAGAGGCGGAGCCAGGGGACACAGTTCGAAAGGAGGATAGACATGAGAAGGATTGGGAATGCGGACAAATATCTTCCCCTGATCGGAGAGCATGGACCTGGCTCCTTTTATATTCGTGATGGATAGTGTCATGGCAGCGGGAGCGGGGGATGGGTTATGGTTCTTTATATATTTTTCAGGTTGCGGAAATTACAAAAAAAACAAAACTTCCACATGATCGTGGCACGGATGAGTACCTGGCTGTTTTATAACCCATGCCTCATTTCGAACAAATGAATTGTCCATGACTGTTTGAATCCAAAAAATATATGCTAATGAAACAACCGGTTATCCCGGATCTTCCGGGCCGTGCTCACGGGCTGGATGCTCTGCGTGGCTCAGCCATCCTGATGATGGTGTTATCCGGGATTATCCCTTTCGGTGTCTTGCCGGCATGGATGTATCACGCGCAGGTGCCGCCTCCCGATCATGCGTTTGATCCCGGTATTGCCGGAATTACCTGGGTGGATCTGGTCTTTCCCCTTTTTCTCTTCAGCATGGGGGTGGCCATTCCTCTGGCTTTGAACCGGAGACTGGAACGTGGCACGCGTCTGTCAGAAGTGTGCACAAGTATCGCCGGGCGTGGTGTGATGCTTTTTTTCTTTGCCCTCTTTCTGCAGCATGTGCGGCCGGCTGTCCTGCAACCGGCTGATCCTGAGTCCTGGCCCTACCTGGCCGGTATTGCTGGTTTCGGATTGCTTTTTTTGATTTATACACGTCCTCCTGCAATGTGGTCCCGCAATCTGGTCCGGGGTCTTCGTATTGCGGGATTTGCAGGTGCGATCGCCATGCTGGTCTTTCTGCAGTATCCCGATGGCAGCGGCTTTTCACTGTATCGCAGTGATATCATCCTTGTAGTACTGGCCAACATGGCTGTTTTTGCTTCTTTGATCTGGCTGGCAACGCGACACCGCCCCCTGATGCGCCTTGGCCTGCTGGCCTTTCTTGCGGCATTGATGCTTGCTGCAAACGAAGAAGGATGGGTCTCTGCTTTCTGGAATGACTCCCCGGTACCATGGATCTTTCGATTTGACTACCTGAAGTACCTCTTTATTCTCCTCCCCGCCACGGTTGCCGGCGATCTCCTGCATGATGCCATGAAAAAAGGCTACCCGGAAACGCTGCGGGGAAATAACAGGCAGAGTCACAGGAAGCTGATGCTCGTTTCACTGGCTGGCGCAGCCCTCCTTCTTGTTGTTCTGACCGGATTGTTTACACGCCACGTAGTTGCGGCATTCATGGTGTCTATTGTGATCATGGGTTCCGGACTGTGGCTGCTCCGGCATACGTCCGATGAAACGGAGAGGCTGTTTCGGATCCTGCTGCTACACGGAACGTTCTGGCTGCTTCTTGGTTTTTTCGCCGAACCGTTTGAAGGCGGTATCCGCAAGGATCATGCTACGTTCAGCTACTACTTTGTTACCACAGGCTTATCCATTTGGATACTGGTGCCGCTTATGATATGGATTGATGTCCTGGGTGGCCGCCGCCGGCTCTCACTGCTTATTCAAAACGGCCAGAACCCCATGATCGCCTATGCCGGCATGCAAAATGCCATCCTGCCGGTACTGACACTGACCGGACTGCATGATATGCTTGTCGGTCTGACGGTGTTCAATCCCTGGTTCGGAGTGGCACGGGCTTTGCTGTATACGCTGTTACTGGCCATAATGGTCCGGTTTTTTACCCGGAAAAAAATTTTCTGGCGAAGCTGAATAGCTGAACCGGAGTGCTTTGTTGGCCGGACTGAATTGATACACAAGGCTAGTCCGGATGGTAGGCCAGGGTGAAAAACCCGTACATTATTCCATCTCTGTTTGTAAACAAGTCGGTCTTCGGCTATTTTTGTGAGCACGGAGTTTATTGACTAAATAATGGGCAAAATGAACCTGTTGAAAAAAAGCGGTATAACAGTTGTATTGCTGGTTCTGCTTGTATCCTGCCAAAAAACATTTGAAACACAGGACCCCGATGTGCCGGCTTTGCGCCAGATTCGGGGTGTATGGATCACGAATATTGACTCTGATGTCATGTTCAGCCGCCAGAAAACGGCTGAAGCGATGCGTTACCTGCATGAACGGGGGTTTAATGTGGTTTTCCCTGTCGTTTGGAACGACGGGTACACCCTCTATCCCAGTGATGTTATGGTTTCGCATTTTGGGGAGCCGTACCGGATTGATCCGGCCTTTGCCAACCCCCCGCGCGATCCGCTGCAGGATATCATTGTCGAAGCCAGGAAATACGGGATGGAAGTAATCCCCTGGTTTGAGTTCGGCTTCTCGAGCTCCTACCAGCAGGATGGAGGTCATATCCTTGAGGCAAAACCCCATTGGGCGGCCAGAGATAACAGCGGAGCCCTGCTGAGTAAGAACGGCTTCGAATGGATGAACGCTTTTCATCCTGAAGTGCAGGAGTTTATTCTCGCACTGGTTGCCGAGGTGATCAAACAGTATGATATTGACGGCATCCAGGGCGATGACCGTCTGCCGGCGCTTCCCTCCGAAAGCGGTTATTCCGACTACACCCGTATTTTGTACAAGAGAACGTTTGGTGAAGATCCTCCGGATGATCCGAAAGAGGAGCGTTTTCTTCATTGGAAGGCTGACCAGCTGAGTGATTTTGGCGGTCGAATGTACCGGATGGTAAAATCGTACGATCCGGATCTGGTTGTTTCACTTTCGCCGAATAT
>SLHZ01000276.1 GCA_007135895.1 Balneolales bacterium
CGAAGAAGTTCACCGTCGGTGCTGCTCGAGGAGACCCGGTTCGGATCCTACCGGATCACCTTTGACCTGGCCGATCTGACTTTTTCCAGAACCAATCCTGAAGAACGGCGCCGGGATGGACGGTCGATGAGCGCCCAGGCCATGCTGGCGGTGGTCGACTCTCTCAGGCGCGACAAACAGCGTGAAATTGATCAGCTGGTCACCAATCTTGAGTCTCAGCGAATTACCTTTGCTCCGCAGACCGACACCTTGCCGAAGCCGGAAAGTTCACCGCTTCATTCTGACGTTGCGGGCGCAAGGAATGCTGCCGGTCATCTGCCCGATTCGGCTGCCCTTTACACTGAGGTGCGCTATACCGCCCTTACGGTACCACATTCCCTGGAGTTCCAGCGTGATCTGGCGCATCGCGGCATTCTTCAGCTGCGAACTACTCAGACGCTGACCGACAATCTGCACAACAATCTACGATGGCGGAAAGAGCGGGTTGCCCGCTTCATGGTGGAGGTACACAAGAAGGCTGCTATCCCCTTCGCCTGTATCCTGTTTGCCCTGATCGGAGCGCCTTTGGGCCTGTTGGTACGGAACGGCAACATGGGTGTTCATGCGATCATCAGCACCGTGCTATTTACCTACTACTGGATCAGCATCATACAAGGAGAAAAAATGGCTGACCGGCTATTTATCAGCCCGTTTACCGGCATGTGGTTCGCCAATTTCACCATGGCGCTGGCGGCGGCTGTGCTCCTCACACTGGTCATACGAAGACGTTGATGCCATGATCAGAACATTTGACCGCTACATATTCCTGCGCATGCTGGTTTTCACCGGCTTCATCACTGCGCTTCTGATTTTCATTTTCATCATCATTGATTTCTCGGAAAACAGCGGTGACTTTACGGATCGTGGCGCCACCCTGTCGCAGATCTGGCATGACTACTACCTGAACTATATCCCGGAGATGATTCGGCTGGTCTCTCCTGTTGCCGTATTTGCAGCCTGTTTGTGGCTAACCGGACAAATGGCCAACAGGCTGGAGATTATCGCTTTGCGAGCGGCCGGCGTGAGTCTCTACCGTTTGATGGCTCCCTACATGGTTTTTGCGGTGCTCACAGCTTCGTTGATCAGCTATCTTGACGGCTATGTGGTTCCGCGCTCAAATGCGATACGGGCTGAGTTTGAACACAAGTTCATCACGAAACGCACAGAAAGGCTGGATCGAAGCCGGATATTCCGCCAGGAATCACCGGGCCGTCTGATGCAGGTCAATTATTATGATATCCGCGAGCGAACTGGCTACCGGGTCATGATGCACACCTTTGAAGGCGACAGACTGGTTGAAACCAAAGAGTTCGGGCGTATGCGCTGGGATCCGGAGCTGCAGCTTTGGGAACTGTTCAACGGGACTGTCCGGCGATTTCATGACGGTGGGTATGAAGAATACACCTTTGACCGGAAAGAAATTGTTTTCAACATCTATCCACGCGATCTGGGCCGCACTTCGTCGGACGTTTACCAGCTGACCTATCCTGAGATCCGTGATTATCTGGCCTCGATAGAACGAAGCGGGGCAGGCGGACTGGCCATGCCCCTGGTCCAGTATTACAGCAAACTGGTCTACCCTTTCTCCATCATCATTGTCACGGTAATCGGTCTTGCCGTGGCATCGGTGCGACGTCGTGGCGGACGGGGTGTGCATATTGCGGCCGGGCTCGTGATCAGTTTCCTTTACCTGGTTCTCATGAAGCTGTTCGAGCCGTTCGGTTACACGGGCGCCATGGATCCCCTTGCAGCGGCTCTGCTGCCACATGCCGTATTTCTATTGGTGGCCCTTACGCTCCTGAAAACGGCCAGGAAATGACCAAAACAGAGCGTCATGCTTCGGGCAGCGGCCCCCGGTAATGAAAAGCTTGCTGGCTATCGGGTTTGCCCTTTACCGGAATTTCACCGTGCAGCTCTTCGTAGCGCCGAATATTATCCTGAAGGGCTCGGGAGAAGCGTTTGGCATGCTCAGGTGTCAGGATCATGCGTTTCACTACCCTGGCTTTGGTCAGACCCGGCATAATCACGATAAAGTCGAACACAAACTCCGACGGGGAGTGTGTAATCATCACAAGATTCGAGTAGGTACCCTGGGCTTCTTCCTTGCCCAGTTCAATTTCCATTTTTTTATCAGCTTTCTTATCCATCACTCTCTATTTGGTGTCTGTTAGTCGGGTCAGGGTCATGAATCCGTGTTTCTGTCCCCGAAAGATACTATATTGGCAACACAGTTTTGAGGGTTTTATTTCTTGTAAATGTACAAGATCGCAATTACCGAAAAACTGCCCAGGCACCCTTTCACAAAACTTTTCTTGTTTTTCCAAAATTTTCACCCTTCCGAATAATTATCTTTTCTGACCATAATTTTCTTCCCTTATCAAAATTTTCATAACGATGTTTCTTCCAAAACGAAAGCCTAAAGATTATGATTGCGGTTTAAATCTGGATCTCATGATAGAGGCCTTGCCTCGGATTGAAGACGAGCTGAAGCGGATCGAATATGCCAAGCGCATCGTCGGGCTTATCAAGCAGAGTCATATCAGCTGGGTCGACGAGAATGGCTGCAGTGAAGAAGCATGGAACCATTTTTACCGTCTCGCCTGTTATGATCCCAGGAATTACGGCATAAGAAATCCTTATGAAGAAGGCGAAGTGGATGATGCTATGTGACCTGGTTTTATCGGATCGTTTTACCAATTATCTCGAGATTATCCGGAAGCGGAAGTCTGCGGAATACCTGTCTATTTCCGTGCCCTTTGAAAATATGGATCCGCTGGCTGTGCTTGAGCTCAACGGCGATGCCGAGGGTACCCGTTTTTACTGGGAGCGGCCGGACTATGATCTGGCCATGGCAGCCGGCGGGAAAGTGGCCGTCATAAAAGCATCGGGCCAGCATCGGTTCTCAAGCATATCTCGTCAAAGCAGGGAACTGCTGAACAAGACGGCCCATTATTCCGGAATACGGCACAGCCTTGCCGGCACTCATCTGGTTGGAGGCTTTTCTTTTTTCGACCATAATCTGTCAGGATCATGGAGTCCGCTCGGTAATTCCTCCTTCGTTTTGCCGGAGTGGCTGCTGGTCCGGGA
>SLHZ01000344.1 GCA_007135895.1 Balneolales bacterium
CTGTTTATAATTTTTGGATTCAAGCGGTCAGATGGAGTGTCCATGACGAATAAAATCATGCGCCTGTGTGTCAGGTCAACGGTCATGGACATTTCATAAAAAAACCTTGATGGGTGGAAGTTGGCCATTTTGAAAAATAGATGCACCCGATAAACCGTCATGCGAAGCTCAGTCCGTCGCGTGAGGCTTCGAGGTAAACAGCTGGTAATTTAAAAAAAGAGGGGGAATCTTACTTTTGCTGAAAAAAGAGGTAGAAAACATGAGTAATTGAAGATGGGAGCCGGTTTCAGTATATTATCAGGCTAATCATAATATAAAAAAATAAATATCCTCGAAGCAGACGGGGTCTTGTTTTGAGCCGGCACCGGTGCCAAAGACGGCAGACGAGTCGGTTGCAAAGTTGAGAGCCGGTAATGCGAGAGTGGTGAAATTGGTAGACACGCTAGATTTAGGATCTAGTGCCGAAAGGCGTGGGGGTTCGAATCCCCCCTCTCGTACTTGATGTATCTTGCAATAAAGGAGTGACTGGCAGTTCACTTTTTTCAAACAATCACCAAATATTTCTATTCGTGAATATATCCATTGAAGATAAAAGCAGGGTCGACAAAGTGCTGACCCTGTCAGCCACCCGGGAAGAGCTGGAGCCCCGCTTTAACAAGGCACTCCGTGAGTACCGAAAAAAAATAAACATGCCGGGTTTTCGCCCCGGGCAGATGCCCGTTTCCATCATAAAGAAGCGCTTTGGAAAAGAAATTGAATCCGAAGAAATCAACAACTATGTACAGGAGGTTTTTCGGGAAGAAGTAGTCCCGAAATACAATCCGATAGGTGAGCCCCATTTTGAAGATTTGACCTGGGAAAACGACAAACTGGAAGTGAGAATAAGTATTGGAGTGAAACCCGAGTTCGAATTGCGTGATATCGGTACATTCACCCTGGACAAGATGGTCCATGATGTGACGGACGAAGAGGTTGAAGAAGAAGTTCAGCGGTCGCTGGAGCGGGGCAGCAACATGAAAGAGAGCGAAAACCCGGCTACGGAGAAGTGCCGGATTACCGTCGATGCCGATCCTCTGGACGAAAAGGGTGAGGTGAAATCTTCAGAGAGGGATGAAAATAAGGAGATTGATCTCTCCAGCGAGGAGAACAAGATTTTCCTGGAGGCATTAAAAGGGAAAAAGATAGGCGATACGGTTGAGATTGAGCTTGGAGAAGAGGATGAGAAAGAAACCTACAGGCTGACGGTGAAGAAGGTGATGGAACTGGAAGCGCCTGAACTGGACGAGGATTTTGTCCGGGAGGCAACGCGTGGCGAAGTTACCTCGGTAGACGAGTATCGGAGCAGAATTCGCAGTCAGATCCAGAACTACTACGACCAGGCATCGGTTGATATGCTTCGGCAGGATATCATGGAGCAGCTCATAGAGGCACATGTTGAGATGGAAGTTCCCGAGGTGGTCTTAAAGAGTTTTCAGAGTGCGTGGCTCCAACGGTTCAGACAACAGCAGGAGCAGCCCCTGCCAGATGACTTCAATGAAGAGGAGTACAAGGAAAGTATTCGAACGGATGCTCTGAGGGAAGCCCGCTGGGCATTTATCCTGGAAGAACTGGAGAATAGGTATGATGATCTTGAGATTACTTCAGAAGATGTGGACAGCCGGCTCGATTCTGAGGCCGCCCGTTACGGTCTACCTGTAGAAATGGTCAAAAACTTCTATGCGCAGTCTGCCGAACAGCTTGAAAAACTTCGGCAAAACATACGAACAGACAAACTTTTTGACCGTATATTGGAGCAGGTTGAAATCCGGGAGCTGACCAAGGAGGCCTACCAGGAAAAAAAGGAGAAGGAACGCAAAACAACGAGTGAAAAATGAAACAGATGAAACAACCGCTGTATGATCATCAAAGTCTTGACGGCATCATTCCGCAAAATAGCCTGATCCCGATGGTGATTGAGACCACAAGTCGTGGCGAACGGGCTTACGATATCTATTCGAGATTGCTGAAAGACCGTATTATTATCCTGGGTACACCCATAAATGATGCTGTCGCAAGCAGTATTGTGGCACAGATGCTGTTTCTGGAGTCTGAAGATCCGGAAAAAGATATCAATCTGTATATTAACAGTCCGGGCGGCATTGTCTCCTCCGGCCTGGCCATATACGATACCATGCAGCATGTCCGTTGCAATGTTGCAACGATATGCATGGGCATGGCCGCTTCAATGGGTGCCGTGCTGCTGGCTGCCGGAACCAGCGGCAAGCGCTCCGTCCTGCCCCATTCACGGGTAATGATCCATCAGCCGCTGGGTGGGACACAGGGGCAGGCCAGTGATATTGAAATTGAGGCAAGGGAGATTATTCGGATTAAAAACACCCTTAGTGAAATAATCGCAACACATACCGGGAAAAAAGCCGATGATGTAATTCAGGACTCGGATCGCAACAAGTGGATGAATGCCAGGGAATCTCTTGATTATGGCCTCGTCGACAAGATTCTTGAACGTCCGGCCGATAAGTAGCCCGGCACCATCTGTCATGTAAACAGCTCTGTTGGAACCATGAGTGATCAGGAAAATAAAATACGCTGCTCTTTTTGCGGAAGATCCAGCCATGAAGTGAGCAGCATGGTTGCAGGTCCAAATGTGTACATCTGCGATCAGTGTATCACCGATGCCTCCGGTATCGTAAAAAATGACTTGTCCGAAGCGAAAAAAAAATCTGGTTATCGCAACGACCTGACCCCTATTGAAATTAAAGCGTACCTGGATGAGTATGTCATTGGTCAGGAAGATGCCAAGAAGACACTTTCGGTGGCCGTTTATAACCATTACAAAAGGATTTCGACACCTGATTTCGATGATGATGATGCAATCATAGAAAAAAGCAACATCATGCTTCTCGGTCCCACGGGCTCGGGGAAAACCTTGCTTGCCCGGACCCTGGCGGGTATCATTGATGTCCCGTTCTGTATCGCTGATGCCACGGCACTGACGGAGGCAGGTTATGTCGGTGAAGATGTGGAGAGTATTCTATCCAACCTGCTGCAGGCTGCTGACTATGATGTCGAACGGGCACAGCGTGGCATTGTGTATATTGATGAAGTAGACAAAGTGGCCAGGA
>SLHZ01000055.1 GCA_007135895.1 Balneolales bacterium
GACCAGACGCAGCCAAGCTCAAACAGCCGTCTTACCAATGCGGGCTTGTCCACGCGCGTGAGCATAAGAATATCCCTGGAGACGGTGGTCTCGATCAGGGAGTCCTGCACATACTGCTGCCATCGGGGCTCGTCCTCGGTCAGCGGTGCGGCGCCGGGATAGCCACCGAACCAGACGTACTGCTGCGGGGTGTAACCGAACGCACTGTGCATCTCCCGGTACGACCAGTGTCCCAGATAGAGGGTTTCAAAGCGTCCGGCCAGGGATTCGGTGAGGCCCTGCTGCAGCAGCAGTCGCGATGATCCCAGCAGGATGACCTTGAGGTTCCGCTGCTCTCGGGAGTCACGGTCCCACTCTTTTTTAACCTGTTCGCTCCAGTTGTCCACTTTTTGCAGTTCGTCCAGTGCGAGGATGGTGTCATCGCCGGGATGCCGGGCGGCGGCCATGCGGGCTTGCTCCCACTGGTGGGCGATCCACAGCGAATCCGCTGCGGCAACGGCGTCGGCCGAAGCATAGTGGTGCGGACCGCCCGATTGCCGGAGGAACTGGCTGACGAGCGTGGTTTTTCCCACTTGTCGCGGACCATAGATCACCTGAATAAAGCGCCTCGGCTCATCCAGAAGCCGGTCCGACAGATGCGATATCTGAGGGCGTTGATAATTTTCCAGGGGCATAACATACTGTTTTTTAATGATGATTCAATTTTACTCAGTTTAGTGAGTAATTTTACTCAACATAATGAGTATTCGTACCAAACACAATCAATAAAAAGCAGTCGGGATACCATCCTTTCACAAGTTGCATGACAGATGAATCGGACATCCGTTCCACGATTTCAATGCGGCATTATCCCGGGCGGCTATAACCGCACGGAGAGGTGTTATATGGACTGGTATTACACGGAGTGGTTTTGCACGGACACGGCGTCGGCCGGGGCCGGTCAGCTGAACGCCAGTCAGCTGAACAACGAAAGAAGTTCATCCCTGCCAAGCTCCTTGAATATCCCGGCTTCTGCCCTGATCAACTGCTCCGCCAGCCTCTGCTTACGCTCCTGCAGGCGCAGGATCTTTTCTTCGACCGTATTGGGACAGGCCAACCTGTACACAAATACCTTTTCGGTCTGGCCGATACGGTGAGTACGGTCCATGGCCTGACGTTCGGCGGCGGGATTCCACCATGGATCCATGATGAACACATAATCGGCTCCGGTGAGATTCAGCCCCTCTCCGCCTGCTTTGAGGCTTATCAGGAAGATTTTCCTTGCGTCGTCTTCCTGAAAACGCGTGACACGCTCGCGCCGGTCGTTCGTACTGCCATCAAGATACTCATAGGGCCATTTTTTTTTCTTCACCTCCTGTTCAATCAGCTTAAGGAATGCCACAAACTGTGAAAAAACGAGCGCCCGGTGCCCTTCACTGATGAGCTCGCCGGCTAGCTCTACAAAACGCTTTATTTTTGCTGATTCCGTTTTCCCCGGTGTCACCAGCGCGGGGGAACAGCTCACCTGCCTGAGTCGGGTCAACCCTTCCAGAACGGTGAAACGCGACCGCCGAAGTCCTTTTTCATCGATGGATTTGTTTATGATGTTGTAGTAGCTCTTCCTGAGTTTTTCATAAACCGTTCTCTGGGCATTTTCCATGTGGCAATGGACAATGCTGGACGTTAGTGGCGGAAGTTCGCCGGCTACTTTTTGTTTGGTACGTCTCAGAATAAACGGTGAGACCATTTTCTGAACCATCTCTTCCGCCGTTTTATCCTGGTATTTCTCGATGGGTTTGACCCACTGGTTCAGGAAAAAGGCTTTCGAGCCTGCCAGACCCGGGTTTAAAAAATGAAACTGGGGCCAGATATCCATGAGCGTGTTTTGGATCGGGGTGCCTGTAAGACACAACCGGTGCGCGGCTTTGATTCCGGCAACCGCCCTGAACGTTTTGCTGCCGGGATTCCGGATGTTATGCGACTCGTCAAGAATGGCATAGTCAAATGGAATGCCGCTGAACAGTTTAAGATCGTTGCGCAAGGTGGCATAGGTAGTCACGTAAATTGAAGCCTCCCGGAGCCCGGCCGCATCACGGGCGCGATCCAGGCCCTGATGCACACAGACCGTAAGATCCGGAGTAAATTTTTCCGCCTCCGACTGCCAAAGCTCGATTACGGACCGTGGAGCCACAATCAGGCTGACAGGAGGTTTTCCATTCTTTTGCGCCTGATACTGAAGCAAAGCCAGAACCTGGACGGTTTTCCCCAGACCCATGTCATCGGCCAAAATCCCCCCGAGATTGTATTCATTCAGGAAACACATCCATGCCAGCCCCGCAAGCTGATAGGTTCGCAGCCGGCCCCGGAAACCTGCGGGCGCTTCCACCTCCTTTATTTGCTCAAAGGAGCGAAGCTGCCTGACGCAGGCCCTGAAGTCATCATCCGACTGGACAAGCCCTGTCTCTTTGGTAAATTCATCAATGGCACCTGCGGCAATTTTCGGTGCGCGGATGCCATATGCCCCTGATTCGGATTGCTGAAACAGTCTTTTGAACCGGTTCAGCCACCGGGCTGGCAACTCCCCCCTGTCATAATCGCCGAGTTTTACAAAACCGGTGCCGGGGACCAGTGCGTCGCGGATATCTGCCAGACTGATCTGCAGGTCATCGAACTGAAGCTCCCCTTCAAGGTCAAACCAGTTCTCCCCGCTTGATATCCGGAAGGAGCCAGACGTCATTTGCCTGGGACGCCGGAACCTTTTCAGCCTTTCTTCACCAAAGATCTCAAACCCCGCCATGGACAGACCCGGTAGTCGGGAGGTTATCCAATCAAGAGGGTCGGCAGCAGGAATAAAGGTATCCGCCATATTCGTTTTCACCAGACCCGTATCCATCAGCTTTTCAAGCCAGCCGGTTTCAGCGGTTCGGTCGCGTTTTACTGCAAAAACCGGAATATCCGGGGAGGCGCTGGCGCGATCGTCTATACCTCTGTTTTCGCCTTCGCCGTTGCTTGAGGGGTCACTCCTGCCTGCGGGTTGGCCGTCACCCGGGCGATCACCTTCGTGTTCCCCCTCAGGAAAGATTGAATAGAGCTGAATGGCCTCATTATCAAGGCAGGTTTCAACCGAACC
>SLHZ01000164.1 GCA_007135895.1 Balneolales bacterium
CAGCTGGTTGAAACGGGCCATGCCTATTATGCTTTCGACACGGTCGGTGAAATCGAGAAAATGCGTGAGCGGTTGCGCACCCCGGATAATGCGGCACCCCGATATGATGCCCGCACCAGGATGAAGATGCGGAACAGTCTTACTCTTAACCAGCAGGAACTGCAAGAGCTGCTTGAGGAGGGTGCGGAGTATGTAATCCGCCTCAAGATGCCATCCGGTGGTGAAATATCCTTTGGAGATATGGTCCGCGGTCATGTATCCTTTGAGTCCGATTTATTGGACGATCAGGTACTGCTCAAGGCAGATGGCATGCCGACTTATCATCTGGCAAATGTTGTCGACGATCATGAGATGAAAATATCTCATGTTATTCGTGGCGAAGAGTGGCTTAGTTCAACACCCAAACACATTTATTTGTATCGCTGCCTGGGCTGGGATCCACCGGAGATGGCTCATCTCCCGCTTATCATGTCGCCTGGCGGCGGCAAGCTTTCCAAGCGCAAGGCCGACCAGGAGGGAATACCGGTAAATGTACGCGACTATATTTCCGGTAAGTATGAGCGCGATGCAGTAATCAATTTTTTAGCCCTGCTGGGCTGGAGTCCGGGTGACTACCGCGAGTTTCTGACACTTGATGAAATGATAACGGCTTTTTCCATGGGACGGGTTGGGAAAAGTCCGGCTGTCTTTGATCACCAAAAGCTGATCTGGTTCAATGAGCATTATATGCGAAAGCGAAGCAATGAGGATTTGGCGACCGAATTGTCTTCCATACTGAATAGTAGTTCTTCATCGAAACCGGGTTCGGATGCGGTAGCCGCTGCGAGTTTTGCAACTCCCGCCGAATCTCCGCCAGTATCAGAACAACGGCACCTCGATACCGCATGGCTTGCGGGAGTAGCCGGGTTGCTGCGAGACAGGGTTTCCCATGTCAATGAGTTTCTGACCGCCGGCTACTTTCTTTTCGAAGCTCCAAAAGCTTACGAAGAAAAAGCATTAAAAAAAGCGTGGAAAAGCGGAACAGGGCAGCTGGTCCGTGCATATCGCAATCATATAAGCGAGCTGGATGACACCATCTTTAAACCCGCCCTGCTGAAAGAGATATTGGAAAAGGTTGTCAATGAAAAAGGTGTTGGTTTCGGGAAGCTGATGCTGCCTGTGCGACTGGCCGTTACAGGTACGGGCTCGGGGCCGGATTTATTTGAAACCATGGCTCTTCTGGGTCGGCCCGAGGTGGTCCATCGGCTTGACTTGGCTGTTGAGCGTCTGGAAGACACCTCTGATAAAACCAATAAAGAGGAGTGAGGGAATGAGTGCTTCCAGAAAAAAACTCCTGTTTCGATGGTTCCCGGGTCGAAAAAAAAAGATCGGACTGGCCCTGGGGGGCGGAGCGGTGCTGGGGGCGGTTCACATTGGTGTGCTTCGTGTGATTGAGGAGAAGAATATCCGTATCGATTTTATTGCAGGGACGAGCATCGGAGCGTTTATTGCCGCTCTATATGCTTTTGGGAAACGATCGGACGAAATTGAAGAGATCGCCAAGACCCTGAAATGGCTTGACATCTCGGAGGTTTCTCTATCGCGATTCGGACTATTGAGCAACGAGAAGATGGGTGCGTTACTGGAGAAGAATCTCGGCAAGAAAAAAATTGAGGAGGCGGATATCCCTTTACGGGTCATCGCAACGGATATCACTACCGGGGAAAAGTGCATAATCGGAAAAGGTGATCTTGCTACGGCAGTACGTGCCAGCGCCTGCATTCCGGGCATTTTTATTCCCGTTGAGCGCGAAGGAAAGGTGCTTGTTGATGGTGGAGTAGTGGAAAACGTACCTGTTTCAGCAGTCCGGCAGATGGGGGCGCAGCGCATCATTGGGGTGGAACTCCTGGCCCATGATGCGACCAAAAAACCGGAAAACATTCTGGAAGTGCTGCTCAACACTTTTGAGTTCATGATCAGCAATGTTACCCGATCGCAGGAAAAGCAGTTTGATCTGCTTATCCGGCCGAAGCTGTCGGATTTCGACAAAGTACATACCCGGCAGGTTGAAGAACTCATAGCAACCGGATACAGAGAGGCAAAAAAATGGCTGACATGAAACATTCGTGGCCAATCCTTGGGATACACAGGGGCATGATTATTCCATGAATGTTCCATCTGACCGCTTGAATCCAAAAAATATAAACAGATGAAAAAAAGTTTTCAGAGGAGACTGACCCGGATCAAAGCACCCAACACCATCATGCTGATGTTGGCACTGCTTTGCTTTTTTGCCGTGCTGACATGGATTATTCCGGGTGGTCAGTATGAACGCATTGAGAAAGACGGACGGGAGGTGGTCAATCCGGGGTCATTTGAAGCGGTACCATCAGAGCCGGCGGGATTTGTCGAGCTGGTAATGGCTCCCATCAATGGCTTTACGGACTCATTTGCGGTACTTATTATCACTTTTATTTTCATTGTAGCCGGTGCTTTTTCCATCATACAGAAAACGGGTGCTTTTACACTGGCCATCCGAAAGGCTGCCACGCTATTCAACCGTGACGACCGTCTCCGGCCATTATTCGTGCCGGTATTCATAGTTCTTTTTTCCATAATGGGAAGTGTCTTCGGAATGTCGGAAGAGGTGATCATCTTCATACCTCTGTTTGTGCCGCTTGCCCTGGCCCTTGGCTACGATTCCATCGTCGGGGTTTCGGTGCCTTTCGTAGGGGCTTGTACCGGCTTTGCCGGTGCTGTGGTCAACCCGTTTACGGTGGGAGTGGCCCAGGGTCTGGCCGAAATTCCGTTACTGTCGGGATGGGAGTTCCGGCTTGGTGTCTGGGCCGTTATAACGGGAGTTGCCGTGTGGATCGTAAGCAGCTATGCAGCGAAGATCTACCGTAATCCGGCGCATTCACCCGTTTATGATCTGGATCGTAGCAGGGAGGACGAGAAGCTGGATAGTGATGACGAACCGTTTACCTGGAGGCAGAAGACCGTTTTGCTGATCTTTGCCGTGGGTATTGGAATACTGATCTATGGTGCCACAGCACTGGGATGGTATATCGCCGAAATGGCCGCGTTATTTTTTGTTGTCGGGGTACTTTCAGCGGTGGTTGGA
>SLHZ01000293.1 GCA_007135895.1 Balneolales bacterium
CCGGGGTACAACTATGGCAATCAAAACCTGGAGCGGGTTGCCTGGACTGTGACGGCACGGGGTTCCATCGCCCCGGCGGTTTACCATATTCCGCAGGGGGAGCACGAGCGGGGTTTTGCATCACTTATGGAGGCCTTTGAGTGGGCCAATGACCGTGATACGCTCTCAAATAATGTACAGTTCGTCATCACGGATGATCTGGATGAGCGGGGCCATACGCTGGATCTGGCTGCTCCATTTCAGTTCAATACCCGGTTGTATATCCTCCCTGAAAAAGGAAAACAACCGGAAATCACGCTGGATTCTCCGATGGTAATCCGTTCAAACTATGTTACCATAGACGGATTTCGCGATTCCGGTGAACTCGAAAAAGATGGGGATGAACAACTGGCTTTTCGATTCGATCCACCGGGGGATTCGGGTACAGAAGAATCACCGGCCATCATCATTGGTTCCGGCTCCGACCGTGTTACTGTCAACGGTATTTCTATTACCCAGTATGATGAAGCAACCGAAATACCGGTGGGTGTGATTTTGGGTGAAGAGGAATCAACGGGCGGAAAATTGTCCCGAATTGCGTTGACAAATAATACCATTGGCAGTCCGACCCGTCCGTTTGCTACAGCGATCAAAGTGTCGGGCCGTGTTGAGGAGCTAAATATAACCGATAATTCGGTTTATGGAAAGCAGCGCGGAATCGTTTTTGGAAGTTCTTCACTAAGTGTGGAAATCCTTCGAAACCGCATTTCGGTAGAGCCCGGAGAGGAAGGTTCGGCTTTTCAGGCTTTTCATGCGGGGCTGGTGTTTCAGGGGGATCAACTCACGATGCGGGATAACCGCATCCATATCCGGGAGGCTGGCGAGGAAGGTATCCGAACAGATGGAATCTTCCTGAAAAATATGGGAAATGATCTGTTATTTGCCAATAACATGATCAGTGTTCTCCCGGCCGGATCCGCTGTGAACCCAGGAGGATTTGCATCGGGTATACGTGTTCATGCGGGCGACGGAGAGAACCCGGGCGACGGTGTGAGTGGTGGCAGCGGTGTGAGTGGCATGAGCGGTGGCATTCGGTTATATCATAATACTGTCAGGATCCTTCCTCTGAAATTTGCACAGGCCTCTGCGGCTTTCAGGCTTACCGGAGTTGCAGACGGGCGACTTATGGAAGTGGATATGCGCAGCAATATCTGGGTGAATGAGCATGACCGGGTAATCGACAAAGCTTTTAAAGGCAGTATATTTTATGGCAATGTGCCTGAAGTGACCGGTGCTTTATCCACCAAATTGGCGGATTCGGGTTCCGACCCGTCCGTCTTTTCAGAGAAGAAGCCGGGATACATCTCATCGCTGCCACTGGGTGACTTGGCGGGAACGGGAGAAGGCTGTGACGCAGCGGGACCGCTTGGTATTTGCCTTGACACGGACGTGACCGTAACGGGCATGGCAAACAACTGGTCTTTGCGGCCGATGGTCCGGGCCGGTTGGATGAACGGCCTGCTTATGGATGATGTGCAGGAAATCGGCGTTTATACTGGTGATGAGCGCGTCATAAACGCGCCGGCAGCTTTTTTGTCCGACACGGATCTTCTTCTGCATGAAGATTCACACGGTGACCTGATGCTTGCCGGGTATGGTCTTCCCAATGTTGTACCGCTGGACATACTGGGCAATGAACGGCATCCGGTATTTCCGTACATGGGAGCACACGAGCCAGAGCCCACCGTATCCCGGATTCTGTTTGGAGATTATCATATCCCCGCGGAAGCCCATGCCAGGGGCTATGCTTCGCTGGCCGAAGCAATACAAGCTCTCAATACCCATGGAACCGAAAAATCTGTACGCTTTTTGATTCACAGCGATCTTGACGAAACCTCTTCCACACTTCTTGTGGATCGCAGGGATCTGACTTCCGGTACGGGATTGACCATCCTGCCGGCCGAGGGGGAAGTAACCATACGTCTTGGGGAACCGATCATCATCCATGATGCTTCCCATATTACTTTCGATGGCGGGGATGAGCGAGGACTGCATTTGCACCTTGAAACCATGGCCGACAGCACGGCAGCGGAGGAAAACGGTGTCGTAAAAGCGGAGGAAAAGCATCTTGCAAAAGCAGGGGAAATCCCAGCTGCAAAGGCGGAGCAAAGGTCTGTTGCAAAGGAAGAGGGAAGGTCTGCGGTAAAAGCGGGGGAAATCCCAGCTGCAAAAACAGGGAAAGCGTTTTTGATAACCGGGGGGAGCCGGTTTGTTACTTTAAGGAATTTGAGGATCACCCATGATTCCGGAAGTGAATCCGGGCTGAATGGCGTGGTAGTCTCCGGTGATGAGGAGACCGGTGAGACCCCACGTTCCGTTACACTGGAAGGATTGATCCTGGGCACTACAACGGATCCGTTTAAGGATGCCGTCTCACTCAGGGGAGTCAAAACTCCGCTGACTCGTGTACAGGCTGATGTAAACGGTTGTCTGATAAGTGCAGCCCGACATGGTATCATCAGTCTGAAGGCCGAAAACAGCAGTTTTCTGGACAATGAAATACGGGTCGACGGTCGTTATCCGGATCAGCACCACTATTCCGGTATCCGGCTTGAGCAGTCCCGCTCCATGAACATAAGGCGGAATCAAGTTTTCATGCTGGGAGCCCACACTTCGGAAGCGGCCCTGGTGAGCGGACTTGTCCTGAACAGTAACGAAAGTACGCACAATCTGCTCAATAACATGATATCCGTTCCCGGACGTTTTGACTCATCAGGGGAGAGTGATTCCACCCGGATTTACGGAGTGGCCGTCAGCGGACCCTCCCGGGGAGAACGTTATAATTTCGTTCACAATACGATTTATGTGGGTAGGACGGGACAGACAGGCCGGACAGTTGCTTTTGGCTGGGATTATGATGGCGAGTCTCCCGATCCGGCGCGTTTCTACATTCAGAATACCCTGCTGACGAACCGGCATGACCATGAAGATTCCTGGATATGGTACTGGCTGGACGGGGATCCGCTCAATGTTAATTATAATAACCTGGATGCCAATTTGTCGGGCATGACCGGAAAGGAAAACCCGGCAATATCGTCCCATGATCCCGATGCTGCGACAAGCGGGGCGAAGACCGGTTATTTCCGGGGGGAAAGAGCCCGGACCCTTTCCGACTGGCAGATCTTATCCGGCATGGATGCCGTCACAACGGCAGTACCGGTTAATTTTCGTTCGGAAACCGATCTCAGGCTGTCCGGCTCATCGGAAGGAGACGAACATCTTGCCGGCCGGTTCACCCCAATGGTCCGCACGGATATTTTCGGGAATCCCCGCTGCGAAACAGCTCCCTACAAAGGCGCCTGGGAGTCTCCTCTTGCATTATCTGGCGGGGAAGACCTTTCGGAATCCGATGTTCCTCTTTCCTACCGTCTGCATCAGAATTACCCCAATCCGTTTAACCCTGTCACCACCATTCGATTTGATCTCCCTGGTCATTCCCGTGTGCGTCTCAGCATCTATACCATTACGGGCCGGCGGGTTGCCATACTGGCCGATGAGAACCTTTCCGCCGGTGAACATGCGGTCACTTTCGATGCATCGGCGCTGTCGAGCGGTGTATATCTTTATCGTTTGCAGACCGATGATTTTTCGGCAAGCCGTCGAATGACCCTGATCAAATGATTTTTCTTGACAGGCAGCAACAGAATCGTTATCATTTTTTCAGACATGGCATTACATATCACTATCTGTATCAGGATAGCGGTAAAGCACTAAAGAAATAATTCAGAAAGCTCGAAATCAAAAAGAATTACTCACTCAAAAATTCGAAACCAGTATATGAGCAGTATCCAGTAAGAGTTATGTGGGGAACGACTGGGAAGTTAAGTGTAGTGAAGTAAAGTAAAGCAGCTCCTGTTGAATTATTAGCAAGTATGCCTTTGAAAAAAAATCCGGCGGAATCCAAAAGGATATTCCGGTCCGATTCAATTCAGTGCTAAGTTTCATCGAAAAGAATAAAAAAATCAAGAATAAAAAGATCAGGCAGATCTGACAGGATTTCAATGATCGAAGCGCCCTGATTATGTTGTAGCAAACGTTCCTGCAGGCTCTTTCCGGGGTCACTCATGTGCTTTTTTCCGATGTTGCGGACCCGGAGGTATGAAAATGAAGCCAAAGATAGCGGTTTTCGACTTTGCAAGCTGTGAAGGGTGTGAACTGCAGGTAGCCAATCTGGAAGAGGAGATCCTGGAACTGATCGATGCGGTGGAGGTGGTCTCATTTCGGGAGGTGATGAAGGAGCACTCCGATGATTACGATGTCGCTTTTATTGAGGGTTCCATCAACCGGCCCGCCGATGAAGAGCGTTTACGGGATATTCGTTCCCGTGCCAAAGTCCTCATTGCCCTCGGTGACTGCGCCTGCACAGGCTGTGTCAACAAGCTCAGGAACGACTGGAGCGGGGAGGAGGCGCTGGCGGAAGTCTATCCCGGTGCCGGGAAGCAGCTCAGTGACAATGAGTTTTTTGAGCTGAATCCGGCCCGGGCCGTTGATGAAGTGGTTAGCGTCGATTTCAAAATCCGGGGCTGCCCGGTCCGTAAAGAACAGGTGCTTTACTACATCAAGCGGCTTTCGACGATGCCGCCGGCTCCCAACAAGGATCTCGACTATCGGGTTCTGCTTCGGGGTATGCCTTCGGATGACCGTTCCATTGTAAAATACAACCCCAACAAATGCATCCTGTGCCGCCGATGCGCGATGATTTGCCAGGATGTCCTTGGAGTGGATGCATTGGGCGTCGTGCAAAAAGGCAGCCAGTCGATCATATCAACACCTCAGAATATCGGTTTTGACGCCAATGGCTGCATTCATTGCGGGCAGTGTATTTCGGTGTGCCCGGTCGGAGCCCTATCCAATCATTCTCCGGTGCAGACTCTGGCCATGGAAGTAGGAAAGAAGAGACTGTCCATTGCCCTTGATTCACTGGCGCTGGCATCGTTCGTCCAGAAGCATCCCGGTTTGAAGACGCTGCCACCGGAGCTTGCCGAGCGCTATGTGATAGCCGGGCTTCGAGCCATCGGATTCCGCAGAGTCTATCAGTATGATTATTTTATTTCGCAATCGGTTCAAAAAGATACCCAAAGCGAAAAGCCGGTGCTCTCAAGCTGGTGCCTGGCTGCCCAGAACTACTTCCGCGCGAATGGTCCGCCCGCACTGGAAATCAACGAACCCCATGCCCCCTGGAACCTTTTGCTGGAGGAAGAACACAAGGGCATCTGCCTGCTGAGTCCCTGTTCGGCGATGAAGTCATTCAAGGCGTTTTCCTATGTGCTCACGGCGGCCAATCTGATGGAGCTTTTCAAGCAACTGGATACCGATCTGGAGTTTCTTGATCCCGACGGAGTAACCTATGATGGCGAAACTGTTGAAAAGGGGTTCCGGCATCCCGGTATTCCCGCGTTTCACAATGGAAGGAACCGCAGTTTTGGTATTACTCCGGATGTGAAGGATCGACTTGCGTCAGCCACTCTGAACAAGGGAGGAGTGCATGTCTATCCCTGTCTCCAGGGTTGTGTGAACGGAGGCGGGAACCACCCGGGCGTGGATGAAAAAACATTGGAAGACAGGATTAACTGGTTTGCTGAACTTAGAGGGGTGACATGATGATCCAAACAGAGACAAAGCCATTGATGTGGGAGGAAAAAAGAAACCTGGACAAGATCGTTTCTTCGGTTGAAGATCCGCAGCATCAGAAGATCCGTTTGTTGCAAATGGCACAGGGAGAGTATGGTTTTTTAAAAGATGAGCACATGCGATATCTGGCCAAATCGATCGGCACCAGTTATACCGATCTCTACGGCATTGCCACTTTTTACTCCCAGTTCAACCTGGATCCGCCGGGTCGGCACACCATATCGGTTTGCCTGGGCACGGGATGCCATGTAAAGGGCGGCAAAAGCCTGATGAAAAAGATTGAAGACACACTGGATGTAAGAGAAAAAGGCACGACGGAAGATCATCGTTTCTCGCTGAAAAGTGTGCGTTGCCTGGGATGCTGCGGGTTGGCTCCGCTCATCATGATTGATGACGAAACCTTCGGACGGGTGAAGACTTCCCAGCTGGAGGGTATTCTTGAGAAATTTGATTAGGGGTTGACCATGACACTCAAAACAAAAATTGACCTGGATGAAGTGGCCCGACTGGGGATGAGCCGGCTTGAATCGCAACGGCCCCAGATACTGATCGGCCTCGGAACGTGCGGGATAGCCTCCGGTGCGAACAAGCTGATGGACTTTTGCCGTGAGTATACGGCTTACTGGCAGGAAACCGGTATTCAGCCGCGAATTGTACCGGTTGGGTGTATCGGCATGTGCCATGCGGAACCGCTGGTGGAAGTGAAGCTGCCCGGCAAGCCGAGGGTGATGTATCACAGTGTTGATACCTCGAAGCTGAAGCGCATCATTGATGAGCACTTGCTCAAAGGACGTCCGCTCAGGGAGTATGCCCTGGGGCAGCTTTGTGAGGAGCTTTCGGAGTGTGAAAACGGCCGCCTGAACTATACCTGGCAATATGAGGGGATACCCAACCTGAAGGAGTTGCCCTTTTTGGCCCGGCAGGTCCGTATCGTGCTGCGTAACTGCGGAATTATTGATCCGGAATCCATTGAAGAGTATATAGCCCGCGGCGGCTATCAGTCCGCCTACAAAACGCTGGTGGACCTCAAGCCGCAGGGGGTGATCGACGAGGTGATTAAATCCGGATTGCGGGGCCGGGGAGGCGCCGGTTTTTCGACCGGGAAAAAATGGCAGTTTGCCCGCGATGCAGCCGCCGATCAGAAGTATGTTATCTGCAATGCCGACGAGGGTGATCCCGGTGCTTACATGGACCGGGCGGTGCTTGAAAGTGACCCCCACAGTGTGATTGAAGGAATGATTATCGGGGCGTACGCTATTGGGGCTTCCATCGGCTATCTGTATGTGCGAGCTGAGTATCCGCTGGCGATCCGGCGTCTGGAAAGAGCTATTGAACAGGCAAGGGAGTATCAGGTGCTGGGTGATCAGATCATGGGTAGTGATTTTTCTTTTGATTTGAGAATCATGGAAGGTGCCGGTGCCTTTGTCTGCGGTGAGGAGACGGCCCTGATTGCCTCTATTGAGGGTAAAAGGGGAGAGCCCAAGCCACGCCCGCCCTTTCCGGCGCAGTCGGGTCTTTTCGGGCGGCCCACCAATGTAAACAACGTAGAGACCTGGGCCAACATCCCCATGGTTTTTGAAAAAGGAGGACGCTGGTTTCAGTCCATCGGGACCGAGAGAAGCAAGGCGACCAAGGTATTTTCTCTTGTAGGAAAGATAGAGCGTGCCGGCCTGGTAGAAATTCCCATGGGAACAAAGATGAAGGATATTATCTACGAGATCGGGGGCGGGATGCAGAACGGACGGATGTTCAAAGCGGTTCAGACCGGCGGTCCGTCAGGCGGATGTATTCCGGCGGAATTCCTGGATGTAGAGGTGGATTACGAAAACCTTCAGAAACTGGGCTCTATTGTCGGATCAGGCGGCATGGTGGCGATGGACGAAGATACCTGCATGGTGGATATCGCCCGTTATTTCCTGGAGTTCTGTGTGGAGGAGTCCTGCGGACAGTGCACACCCTGCCGCATGGGAACCCGCCGCATGATGGAGATACTGGAGCGCATTTGCCAGGGTGGCGGCAAGATGTCGGATATTGATATCCTTGAGCGCCTTGCCGTCCAGATACGGGATGGTTCACTGTGTGCCCTGGGTGGCACTGCTCCCAATCCGGTGCTCACTACGCTCAAGTATTTCCGGCACGAGTACGAGCAGCACATATTGAACAAGAAGTGTCCGGCTTCCTCCTGTGCATCGCTGTTCCTGACACCCTGTCAGGACACCTGTCCGGCAGGAACGGATGTCCCGGGCCAGATGCAGCTGGTGGCCGAGGGCCGGTACGGCGAAGCCTACGAGCTGCAGCGTCAGGACAATCCTTTTCCGGCGATATGCGGCAGGGTTTGTGATCATCCCTGTGAAAAGCGGTGCCAGCGCAATCAGATGGATCAGCCGCTCTCTGTGATGATGATTCACCGGTTTTGTGCCGACAAGGTGTATGACGGCAAGGGGGGCTACCGGCCGGAGCTTTCCAGATTTGAACCCACCGGAAAAAAGGCGGCCGTTGTGGGTGGTGGTGTTGCCGGTTTGACAGCGGCCTTTTTCCTGAAAAGGCTGGGACACGAAGTGACCATATTCGAATCGCAGTCCGAGCTTGGGGGAATGCTCATGTGGGGAATTCCGCCCTATCGTCTGCCCCGTGAGGTATTGCAGTGGGAAATCGGACAAATAGTGGATATGGGCATTGATGTCAGACTTAACACACAAGTAGGCAGGGATGTGTCGTTCAAGGAGCTCAGAGAGTCCCACGATACGGTGTTTCTGGGCATAGGTGCACAGAATGATCTTCCCCTGAATCTGAGAAATGAAGACAAGCCGGGTATATTGAATGGTATGCAGCTTCTCCGGCAGTTGAACTTGAAGGAAAAGGTAGATCTCGGCAGTCGAATTCTGATTATCGGAGGCGGCAACGTATCGGTAGACCTTGCCCGGTCGGTTCTGCGGCTCGGGTGCGAAAAGGTGATTGTGGCCTATCGCAGAGAAGAGATCGATATGCCGGCCTATCCGGAAGAAATCAGTGAAGCAAAAAAAGAGGGCGTAGAGTTTTATTTCCTTGTTGCGCCGGAACGGATTATAGTTGAAGAAGGCAAAGCGACAGGAGTGGTGTTCCGGAAAATGAAGATGGACGAGTTCACCAAGTGGGGGCGTCGTCAGCCCGTACCGGTGGAATATGAAACCGTAACGATCATGGCCGATCAGATTGTCACGGCGATCGGCCAGGTGATCGACCTGAGTCTTGCCGGAAAGAAAGCTGCCGGGATGGTGGACCATCGCGGGCGGATTGCCGTGGACTCCTATTCCATGGAGACCTCCCTGCCGGGTGTTTTTTCGGGAGGAGATGCTGTTCTGGGACCGGCAACCGTGATTGAAGCGGTTGCCCATGGTAAGAATGCAGCCCGGCAGATGGATATAAAAATGATGGGAGAAGACCGGCTGGCCCGGCTCCAGAGAATGACGCCCTGTGAGTACTCCATGGAGCCACCCGATAACGAGCGGGTAATGCCGCGGACAGATATGCTGACCCTACCGGTCAAAGAGCGAGTCTGCAATTTCCGGGAGGTGGTTCTGTGTCTTGACGATCAATGTGCCATAATGGAAGCGAAGCGCTGCATGCGCTGTGATATCAGGGAGGACGGCTGACATGAAAATAATCATCGATGACAAGGAATATGCCTGCCGGGAAGGGCAGAAAGTGCTGGATGTTGCCAGGGCTCATGATGTAGATATTCCGACCCTTTGTTTCAACCCGCTTAATGAAGCCATGCGGCCGGCAGGTTGCCGGCTGTGCCTGGTGGAGGTGCTTGATGGCGGCAGACCCGGTTTGCAGTCAAGCTGCTCTCTGCCGGTCAGTGACGGTCTCAAGGTCTCTACAAAGAGCCGGGCTGTCTATGATGAGCGGCGCGAAGTGACGGAACTGCTTTTATCGGAGCATGAGCAGGATTGCCGGAACTGTCCCATCAGCGGGGAGTGTGCCTTTTCTGAACTTTGCCGTGACTACGACATCAACGGCGTCTCGGTCTGCGCCGAGTGTCCGAACCGGAAAGAGGGGTGCCTGCTTTCGCGGGGGGTCTTGTGTATTGGACCGATCACCTATGCCAATTGCGACGCCTTTTGCACGCGCCGCGGTTATCCGTGCGAAGGTTGCCACAGTGTGATGGTCAATGAAGACCTTTTGCGATTTGGTCTGGCCGCCTTTGCCAAAGCAGATTTTCACAAGGAAGAGATACTGGAGGCGGCGAGGATTTTTTCCTATGAGGGTGTAAAAGTGCTTGATAAAGTCATGAAACAGGAGGGATTCAAATGAAAGAAGTGAATATTCATGTCGAACACCTGACCCGTGTGGAGGGGCATGGCAACATCATCCTGAATGCCCGCAATGGCAAAGTGGAAAAAGTGATGTGGGAGGTATCCGAGGCGCCCCGTCTGTTTGAAGCGTTCGTCCGGGGCAAGCCCTATCACCAGCTTGCCCGCATCACCTCGCGGATCTGCGGTATCTGCTCGATTGGTCACACGCTGGCGTCCTTGAAGGCGACCGAAGCCGCCATGGGTATTGAGATATCGGCCCAGAGCCAGCTGTTGCGCCGTCTGGCGATTCATGGAGAGAACATGCAGAGCCACATACTCCATCTGGGTTACCTGGTATCGCCGGACCTTTTTGGCGTGGGCAGTGTCATACCTTTGGTCAAGACACACCCCGATGCCGTATTGTCGATTGTCAAACTGCACCGGGTGGCCAATGAATACTCCGATGCCATCTGTGGAAGAACGACTCATCCGACGAACCTGGTGCCGGGTGGCCTGCACAAGTCGCCCTCCCCGGTGAAGCTGAGGAAATGCCGTGAAATGCTGCTCGACTCCGTGGATACGGCCAATGCCGTGGCAGAGCTCCTGCTGGACAATGCCGGTGCGTTGCCCGACTTCAGCCGGGAGACCGAGTTTATTGCTTTAACAAGCGAAGAGGAATATGCCCTGTATGACGGACTGATCGGGTCAACCGATGCGGGCACTTACCCGGCAGAGGCCTATGAGTCGGTTGTCAACGAGTTCGTGGTGCCGCACTCAACAGCGAAATACTGTAAGAACAAGCGGGAATCATTCATGGTAGGGGCTCTGGCCCGGTTCAACCTGAATCACAAGCACCTTTCGCCTATGGCGGCAAAATGGGCCGAGCGTTTCGGCTTGAAGGCCGTTTGCCATAATCCCTTCATGAACAATGTGGCGCAACTGGTTGAGTTTGTCCATTCCATTGAAGATTCGATAGCCATCATAGACCGGCTGCTGGAGGACTACAAAGATGAGCCCAGACCCCGGATAACACCCAAAGCGGGCCGGGGAATCGGTATCGTTGATGTACCGCGGGGAATACTGTTCCACGACTACACCTATGATGAGAACGGAATATGCGTGAAAGCCAATTGTGTGATTCCCACCAATCAAAATCACAACAATATTCAGCACGATTTCGAGGCGTTTGCCCCGACACTGCTGGGTCGGCCTGAAAAGGAGATTGAACTCAATCTGGAGATGCTGGTCAGGGCCTATGATCCGTGCATCTCCTGCTCCACCCATTTTCTGAAAGTGGAGTGGAAACGCTGAAGCCGAAGAAGGACAAAAAAAAGAGTGCCGTAATCGGGATCGGAAACACCCTGATGTCCGATGACGGTGTGGGTGTCAAGGTGCTGGAGTTGTTGGAAGATCTGCCGGATCATGTCGGGGTAGTGGAACTGGCGACCGGCGGGATGACACTGCTGCATCACCTGGAGGGCCTGGAAGAAGCGGTGTTGGTCGATGCGGTGGACTTTGGAGGGCGGCCGGGAGAGATCAGGCTGTTCAAACCGGACGAAGTGGACACGGTCAAAACCGTGGGCTACTCTTTGCATGACCTGGATATGATCAAGGTACTGGAACTGGCGCGAAGAATGGACACACTGCCGGGTCGGGTAGTTATTGCTGCGATTCAGCCGGTATCGCTGCAGATGGGAGAGGGACTGAGCCGGGAGGTCAAAAAGGCTTTGCCGGAGCTGGCGCGCCGTATAATTGAAACAGTTGTAGATTTCAGTTGAAATCTGGTACAGTTTTCAACTGAAATCTACAGGCGACAGTGGAAACGGGTCTTCACACGTGCCAAACGCCTGATGAAAGCGGGGCTGGACGAAGCAGAAGCCTGGACATCGGCCACCAACGGCCGAGGCCCATGGTGGAACGCCGGGGCCAGCCACATGAATCAGGCCTATCCGGCAAAGTTCTTTGAATCACTAGGGCTCATTCGCCTGACCAACCACCATCAGAAACTTTCAATGACTTCATGAACCGCCG
>SLHZ01000279.1 GCA_007135895.1 Balneolales bacterium
GCTCACATTCGATTTTTAGGACAGAAATGAATTCGATTCATCCGGCCCGCAATAACCGGCCATCCAAAACCGTCTCTTTCCTTTTGCTCTTTCCCCTCATTTCAAATAGATGTGTTGCTTTGTGAAAACCATCCGTTGCCTGCATTTCTTCTTTGCCTTCCTGCTGATATCGCTGATGACCGTATCGTGCGAATCACTCTCATCCATGCTTCAGAAGGAGAAAGAGCCTGATCCCGAGCAGACAGAACTCCGGGAAAAGGAACGGTTGCTTCCCTATGAGCTGCCGGAATGGTACGACCCGAAACAGACAGTCCGGATTGAAAAGAATCTGGTGATCGCGACGGTTTCCTCTATCGCCTCTGATACTTCTGCCGCCCGGTTCATCGCTAACCAGGGAATGTACGAAGCCGAACAGCATATCCTGACACTTCTTCTGGATGATTTAGAGATGGATTTTCTGCTTTTTGACAAACCTTACTCAAACTCTTTCAGCCCGGTATCGGAATCCGAGGTGATCTTACAATATCAGGAACAGGTATTGCTCTTCCAAAAACGGAGCTACTCACTTCCTGACCTGGTTGCCTGGATTGAAAAAATGATAGACGGAACAGATCACTGAGTAGACATATGCTCAATAATCCGGTCACCGAAACCGGAAGTGGACTGTAAATCCGCACCGTCCATCAGTCTTGCCAGATCGTAAGTGACCTGCTTGTGTGAAATCGCCTTTTCCATCCCGCGCTCTATCAGTGCGGCGGCTTCATGCCATCCCATATGGATCAACATCATCACCGCCGAAAGGATGAGCGAACCGGGATTCACCTTGTCCTGGCCGGCATATCTTGGAGCGGTTCCGTGAGTGGCTTCAAAAATGGCATATCCGCTTCTGTAATTGATATTGGCTCCGGGTGCAATACCGATCCCCCCCACACAGGCAGCCAGGGCATCCGATATGTAGTCACCATTGAGGTTCAGTGTGGCAATGACATCGTAATCCTCCGGACGTGTGAGTATCTGCTGCAAGAAGGCATCGGCAATGACATCTTTGACTATCATGCCGCCGGGCAGCTGCATCCAGGGTCCTCCGTCCAGCAAACGGGCTCCGTACTCCTCGCCGGCAACGGCATATCCCCAGTTTTTGAAACTGCCCTCGGTATATTTCATGATATTGCCCTTATGGACCAGCGTCACACTTTTTCTTTTATTGGCAAGCGCATAGTCGATGGCAGATCGCACAAGACGCCGCGTACCTTCTTCCGAAACCGGCTTGATACCGATGGACGATGTCTCCGGGAAACGGATGCTTTTGACACCCATTTCATGAATCAGAAAATGCTTGATCTTGTCGGCCCCGGGCGTCCCGGTCTGATACTCTATACCCGCATAGATATCTTCGGTATTCTCCCGGAAAATCACCATATCGGTCCGCTCAGGATGCTTCAAAGGAGTAGGTGTTCCCTGAAAGTAGCGGACTGGGCGGACACAGGCATAAAGATCGAGTATTTGCCGCAATGCCACATTCAGGCTTCGAATGCCACCACCGACAGGTGTGGTCAGCGGACCTTTGATCGCTATGTGACAGGAACGAATGGCCGAAAGGGTCTCCTCGGGAAGCCAGATATCATCCCCATAGACCGCAAGCGCTTTTTCGCCGGCATATATCTCCATCCACGATATCTTCCTTTTGTCCCCATAGGCTTTTCTGACCGCATGATCGGTCACTTTTTTCATCACAGGTGTGATATCCGCCCCGATCCCGTCACCTTCAATATAGGGGATGACCGGATGATCCGGAACAGCAAGGCCGTCATCTCCATCTATTTTTACAAGCTGAGAACCGGCCGGAAAAACAATTTTTTCAAAATTCATTAGTTATCTGATAGCTATGGATAGTGTGTGTTTTTTGAATATTTATGGAGAACAATAAAAGCAGGCTTCCTGTTCCAATGATGAAATTGCTATATTGCCTGTTACGATAATTCTGACCGAAAAGAGATCTGACCAAAGCCATGTTGTCACCATTGATGGGCAGAAGGCCGCAGCACAAAAGATTCAACTATCAGTACCGGTATTACAAACCGAATCCATTGCGGCCCGATCGCATAAAATTCAGACGCATTACACGCAGAGGAACCGCCGGATCCATACTTTTGTATGCCTTCCTGCTCTTTCTGATTCTATGGATCATTACCTGAAGAAACCGTTTTTCCTTTCTGCCGGACCATCTTGCCGAAGCTGCTGCCTCCAGCCGTGCAATGACCTGGCTTTGATGAACTGACCAAATTTATTGATGAAGACATTTTGAACCCGGAGTATTTTGACGAACAGTATTTCATCCGAATCCGTAATCAGAGTTCTGCCGCCTGAAGTAACCAACAAGATCGCAGCAGGCGAGGTTATCCAGCGACCTGCATCCGTTGTAAAGGAGCTGCTTGACAATGCCATCGATGCCGGAGCGAACGATATAGAGATTATCGTTCAGAATGCCGGAAGAACCCTGATCCAGGTGCGTGATAATGGATGCGGCATGTCGGAAGCCGATTTGCCCCTGTGTTTTCTCAGACATGCAACCTCCAAGCTGCAAACAGCCGATGACCTTGCAGATGTCCGCACCCTGGGCTTCCGTGGAGAGGCCATGGCCTCAATAGCCGCCATATCTCAGGTGACTGTGACAACAAAACGCGTTGAAGATCAGGCCGGACTGGAATTTGATGTCAGGGGAGGGGAACAGGTGCGTCTGGAACCGGCCCCCGCTGATAACGGAACAACGGTTAAAGTCCGCAATCTCTTCTATAACGTCCCGGCCCGAAGAGCCTTTCTAAAAACGGACGCCACCGAGTTCCGCCATATACTATTCGCCGTCTATCAGGCAGCCATCGCATACCCTGATATTGCTTTTCACCTTATTTCCGACTCTGAAACCGTATATAAACTACCGGCTTCGGACTCTTTGTCGCGCATATCCGATCTCTTTGGCTCATCCTACCGGGCCAGCATGATACCGGTCAGGGAAACCACCAGTCTTGTCCGGATCACCGGCTTCCTTTCTGATCCAAAGCTGGCCAAAAAAA
>SLHZ01000088.1 GCA_007135895.1 Balneolales bacterium
ACACGCTTCATGGTACCGGCGACACGCTTCATGGTACCGGCGACACGCTTCATGGTACCGGCGACACGCTTCATGGCACCGGTGAGCTGGAGCGACTTCATGGCCCGGGCGGCGAGCTTACCATACAGTCACCGCTGAGCCAGATGTTGCGTTATGGCGAGAATCCGCATCAACAGGCCGCTGTCTACGGTTATCCCGATCGGTTTACGCAAAAACTGCATGGCAAAGAGCTCAGTTACAACAACTATCTTGACATGGAAGCGGCCCTGCAGCTCGGGGCTAATTTCCAGGATAGCGGCGAGGCTCTCTGCGCCATCTTCAAGCACAACATGCCCTGCGGGGTCGCAATGGCCAGCCACAGCGCCGAGGCATGGGAAAAAGCGTTCTCCGCCGACACACTTTCTCCGTTCGGTGGAATCATCCTGTTCAACCGGACACTGGATATCGAAACAGCACGTGCCACGGATCGAATTTTCAGTGAAATCATCATGGCACCCGGATTTGAACCGGAAGCATTGGCATTGCTCAGGAAAAAGGCCAACCGGCGGCTCATCCTCATAAAAAAATATCCCGAACCCGGACAGGCCCTGATCCGATCCATATCCGGCGGATATCTGCATCAACAGCAGGATCCAGGTCAGACTCTGGAAAAACGAGAGGTGGTGACGGCAAAAAAACCTGATGAGGCCATGTGGAGGGATCTTGAGTTTGCATGGAAGGTGGTCAGACACGTCCTGTCCAATGCTATCGTCTATGCCTCCGGTTGCAAGACGATCGGAATCGGCAGCGGTCAGCCCAACCGCTTCGACGCATCCCGCTTTGCCGTGCAAAAAGCAGAATATTTCGGACACGATACGGCCGGTTCGGTTGTAGCATCCGACGGTTTTTTCCCATTTGCCGATGGTGTGGAAGAGGCCGCAAAAGCCGGGGCCAAAGCGGTTATCCAACCGGGTGGAAGCAGGCGTGACACCGAAGTCATAGCCCGGGCCGACGAGCTTGGCATGGTCATGATTATGACCGGATGCCGCTATTTCCGGCACTGAGATTTTTTTATTTTACCGTTCGCAATATGTGCGTAAAAATGGTAACTTTTACCGTTTAAGAACCGGTATTTTTAATCATTTTGTCACTTATGCCCCAAACTTCAGAAGCTTCCGGGATCAAAACCGAACAGCACAATGCAACACCTCGCAGAGGGATGTTCGACTGGCTTTATACGGATATAGCCATTGATCTGGGTACTGCGAACACCCTGATCCACTCCCGTCATCAGGGAATTGTTCTCAACGAACCCTCCATAGTCGCCCTCAATCTTGAAAACCAGCCCGTTGCCATAGGCCATGAGGCTCAGCTGATGCACGAAAAAACACACAGCAAAATCAAGACGGTGCGTCCGCTTCGCGATGGTGTTATTGCCGACTTCGAAGTCGCCGAACACATGATCCGGGGCATGATTAAAAAAGTCAAAGTCAGCTGGTATTCCACCACCCGTAAAATGGTAGTCTGTGTTCCCAGCGGAATTACAGAAGTCGAAAAAAGAGCAGTACGCGACAGTGCGGAACACGCCGGGGCCAAGGAAGTCCATCTTGTAGACGAGCCCATGGCAGCAGCCATCGGGATCGGACTTGATGTCCATGAACCCGTAGGCAACATGATCGTTGATATCGGTGGCGGTACCACCGAAATTGCCGTAATCGCCCTCTCGGGCATTGTCTACTCCCAGTCGGTCCGCCTTGGCGGGGATGAGCTGAACGAAGATATCATCAACTATTTCCGTCGCAACCACAATCTGCTCATTGGTGAACGAACAGCCGAACAGGTGAAATGCCTGCTTGGATCCGCCACCCCGCTGGAAGAAGAACTGGAACTCACGGTCAAAGGCCGCGATCTGGTTAACGGAGTACCCCGCACCCGGGCGGTCACATCCGAAGATATCCGGGAAGCCATATCGGAATCGGTCAGCACCATCGTCGAATCGGTCACAAAATCGCTGGAGCAAACACCGCCCGAACTGTCAGCGGATATACTGGACCGGGGTATCTTTCTTACCGGCGGTGGCGCTCTTCTGAAAAGCCTTGACAAGCTGATTATGGAGACCACCGATTTGCCTGTTCACATTGCCGAAGACCCGTTGACTGCTGTGGTTCGCGGAACGGGCAAAGTACTCGAGGACCTGGAATATTACCGGGCACTGCTAACCTGACATATATCCCCAGTGAATGAAGTTTTCATTCCGAAAGACCGAAGACATCCGGGACCATGTACTCACGGTTATTTTTGTCCTGCTTGCCTTCCTGCTCATGGTCTTTCGCCATGAGGGAGGGTTGCAGTCGGTGCGGAAAATTTCCGTAGTGACCATGAGTTACCTCGAACAACCCCTGTCGCAGGCCAGGATCTACCGCAGTGCGCTTCAAACCAACGAAGAGCTCGGACAGCAGAACATCATGCTGCAGGATGAACTCAACCGTTTGCGATCGCTCCGGGAAGAAAACCAGGCGCTGAGAAATATGCTCGAGCTCCGGCAAACCTACGACCATGGCCTTATTCCGGTCAATATCGTGGCCAAAAACCTCACCGGTTTTAATAATTCTCTGACCATCAACCGTGGAAGCAGAGACGGTGTGGAGACCGGCATGGCCGTTGTCAACAACGAAGGTCTGATCGGACAGGTTATCATCACAACACCGGGCCATGCGCAAGTGATGCCTTTTCTGAATGTGCTATTTCGTGCAAGTGCCAGAGTCCAGGGAAGCCGTGCCTACGGCATTGTCTCCTGGAGCAGCGAACGACCCGGGGATCTGATCATGAACTACATACCCCAGACGATCCATGTCCCAACAGGCGCCGTGGTCGAAACATCAGGGTACAGCAATCAGTTTCCGCCTCATATTCCCATTGGCGAAGTCATCGGCACCCGGCCCGAGGAGGGCCGTGACACTCAGGCCGTATTTATCCGTCCCTTTGTATCCATTGCCCAAATTGCAGAAGCTTTTGTTGTTGAATACCGTCCCGAACAGGAGGTCCGGGAACTGCTTCTTCAATATGAGGAGCTTTTTAAATAACCAC
>SLHZ01000326.1 GCA_007135895.1 Balneolales bacterium
GACCGGATTATATCCTATCTTATCAAGGGAAACGTGCTTCGGGACCGAACCTATCCGATGTGTGTCGGCTCGGAGAGGTATATCCAGGCCGAATTGATTTTGGAATATGCCCGCCAGCAGAAAACACAGCGAATTGCTCACGGCTCAACCGGGGCCGGCAACGATCATGTCCGGTTTGACACGGTTATCCGGGCTGGCATAAAGGACCCGGAGATACTGACGCCAATTAGGGACGATGGCCTCTCCCGTGCCGACACCACGGCCTATCTGAAGAAGCGGGGCTTTGAGATCCCTGAAAAAACAACCAACTATTCCATAAACGATGGGATTTGGGGCACCAGCGTTGGGGGCACCGAGACCCTTACCAGCGAAGAAGCCCTGCCATTTGAAGCTTTTCCATACCTCAAACCACCGCATCAACTTAATGATGAACCGGAGGAGATTACCATAGACTTTGCACATGGTCTTCCGGTTACCATTAACGGTCACCAGATGGACGCTTCGGCGCTGCTTGAGGCTTTGCGGGAGTTCGGCCGATATCATGGAATAGGCATGGGCATGCACCTGGGTGACACTATCATGGGAATTAAAGGCCGGATCGGCTTTGAGGCACCTGTTGCAAAAATTTTGTATTTGGCACATAGTGAACTCGAAAAGCTTGTGCTGAGCCAGGAGCAAAGACAGATCAAAGACATGCTTGCCGATCGATACGGAGCGAACTTGCATGAAGCACGTTTTTATGATCCCGTAATGCGTGATATAGAGGCGTTTTTCAACGCCACACAGGCAAGGGTAACCGGAGACGTCGTTCTTTATGCCTGCCGGGGCAGCCTGTTTCCCCTCAAGGCATCCAGCCCGCACAGTGTCATGAACAGTGATGTGGCGCGATACGGCGAAGAGTCTTCAGGCTGGGACGGATCTGATGCCCGGGCATTCTCCAAGCTTTACAGTATACGAACACAAATCTATAACAAAACACGCTAACCGGTGTACAGCTGAATCAGGTTTATGGGATATAAAGAAATAACGGCAGACATTATTGCTTCAAGTTCAGCGTCAGTCCGGTTGGAAAAATCAATCAAGATTGCCCGAAATATTGTAGCTGAAGAAGGCTATATAATTGCCGTAAAAACGCTTGACACAAAAGATAAATACAACAGGATTGAAACGTCAGAGGGGAAGATTATCCCATACGTTAAAGACCAGGTTGTGATAGGAGCCCTTGGAGAAAGACAGGCTTTGAGAGGGTATAGCGGTATTATTCCACGCTCGATCCGACCCGGTGACATACTTCACATATTGAATATTGGAGGCATTATCGGCAGTTGTCAGTCGCCTCATCCCGATCATGGGCCAGCCATGAGGGTGGAGGTTCTCGGGGCGGTGATGATACCCGATGAGCAGGATTCCACGGGGATATTCAAGCATGCCTGCATACAGGACTATGCCATTGAATGGGTGTACTCTTTGACAAAAAGCGTGCCGCTTATTGTTGTGACAGGTACGTGGATGCAAGTTGGAAAGATCATGACTGCAAAAAAAATTGTCGCGCAACTCTCCCGGTCGGGCCATAAAATTGCAGCGGCAAAGCTTACGGGCGCATCACTGATGCGCGACACCCGGGAAATGCATGAAAACGGCGCCATCGCCTCGGCTCACTTTGGAATGGCCGGGCTGGTTTCAACAACCGGAAAAAACATTCTGCCCATGGCAAAGGGTCTTATCCATTACCTGAACGGCTTTAATCCCGATGCGATCGTACTTGAATTTGGAGATGGAATCATTGGTGCCTATGGAGTAGACAGCCTCCTGATGGATAAAGAACTGATGCAGTTCACCCGTACACATGTGGTAGCTGCTCAGGACTTCATGGGATGCTGGTCGGCGGACCATTTTTTCCGTAAACGCTATGCCAGTACGATCTCCATCATTACAGGGCCCGTCACCGACAACCTGGTGGGTGTTCAGTTCATCCAGAATACCCTGGGAATTCGGGCTGTAAACGCGATTTCCGATCCGGAGCGCCTGGGCGGCATGGTTGCAGAACTGACTTTTTCAGAACCTACTAAAAAAGTTCCTTTTATATGAATAAAGGCATAAAAGTATCGATTGTCGGCGCAAGCGGCTATACCGGCATGGAAGCGATTCGTATTCTTTGCTCACATCCCGGGGTAGTCTTGCAAAATCTCTATGGTGAACGCACGGCCGGATCTCGTTACGAAGAGATCTACAAGGCCATGGCGGGTCTGGTTGACCGACCGGTATTGCCGGTGAGTGCCCTTGAATCAGACGATGCCGATGTGGTTTTTTTGGGGTTGCCCCACGGTCGTTCGGCCGAAGCGGCTTTTGTGTTGCGAAAAGCCGGTTTCCGGGGTTATATCATTGATATGGGATCGGACTTCCGATTGAAGAACCCGGAGGATTATGAGCGCTGGTATGGGCGCACCCACCCCTGTCCCGAGTTGATTCCGGGGTTTGTGTATGGACTGACGGAGTGGTATCGAAAAGAGATACGCAGCGCTTCGAATGTCAGCAATCCCGGTTGTTTTGCCACGGCTATCCAGCTTGGCGTGATTCCTTTTGTCCGGCAGGGCCTCATGAGTGCTTGTCATGTAACGGGTATCACAGGATCCTCGGGTTCAGGATCGACGCCTTCTGCGGGAACCCACTTTTCCAGCCGTTTTGGAAATATCAAAGCGTATAAAGTGTATCAGCACCAGCATCTCGGAGAGGTTTATCAATCGCTGGAGCTTCAGCTGCAAGAAAAGGACCGTGTGCCGGAGATCCACTTTGTTCCGGTAAGCGGGCCTTTTGTCAGGGGTATTTGGATGACCATTTCATTCCGATCTTTGGAAGAGGCGGATGCCGGCGGAATATTGGAAGAGGCGTATTACAATGCCCCGTTGGTGCGGCTCAGAGAGGGTCTTCCGGAGCTGAAAGATGTTTCGGGGAGCGCTTTTGCCGACCTGGGGTGCGTGCAATCCGGCAGAAACGTGGTGGTGGGTGTTGCCATTGACAACCTCATGAAAGGTGCGGCTTCTCAGGCGATTCAAAACATGA
>SLHZ01000062.1 GCA_007135895.1 Balneolales bacterium
CCCTGAAGGCAAAAACACCCGAGTATAAAGCCACGAAACGAAAAGCCCTGGAAAATGTATGCCGGTACATCAAAAATCCTGTGGAAAAGCTGATACTGTACGCACCGACGTTTCGAAGAAGAAGCAAAACACGGTGGTTCCCGTTTGAGGATGTCAACTACCGGCAAATAAACGCCTTCCTTGAAGAAAACAAGGCGGTTATTGCACTGCGAAACCACCCTAATGAGAAAATGGACCGCCAGCTATTTGAAAAATGTCCGCGTTTCCTCCCGGCCGATCAGTCGGTTTTCGAAAATAGTAACGCACTGCTGGAGGTGGCGGATGCGATCATTACGGATTACAGCAGTATTTACCTTGAAGGACTGCTTCTGGATATTCCGGTTGTGTTCGTCCCTTATGACCTGAACAGCTATGAGAGGGGCCTGGCGCTGCCTTACGATGAAGTGACTCCCGGTCCGGTCGCCCTGGACCAGCAGCGTTTTCTTTCCAGTCTGAAAAAAGCGATCAACCGAAAAGATGGCTTCGAAAAGGAGCGGATGCGGGTCAGGGATCTCTTCTTTGCGAAAACCGATGGCGGCGCAACAAGTCGGGTGATTGATTACCTGGAGTTAATCCTACCGACGGCAACGCAACAAGTCGGGTGATTGATTACCTGGAGTTAATCCTACCGACGGCAACGCAACGAGTCGGGTGATCGATTACCTGGAGTTAATTCTACCGATGCCGAAGCAACGAGTCGGTTGATCGATTACCTGGAGTTAATCCTGTCGAACAGGCGTCTCAAACGGGGCAGGTAGCGCTCACCGTCCCATGAGAAATAGACGATCCAGGCCCGGCCGACGACATGGTCTTCCGGAACAAACCCCCATAAACGGCTGTCTTCGCTGTTGTCACGGCTGTCACCCATCATGAAATAGTAATCCTGCCGTACGGTATAGAGATCGGTCGTATCCCCATTGATCACGAAACGATCCCCAATCCGATCCACATCATTTTTCTCGTATCGTGTCACGAGATCGGCATAGATATGCCAGTTTTCAGGTGTAAGGGTCACCTCCTGTCCCTGGTAGGGAATCACCAGATCCGGCAGATGATGATAGTTGCCATTAAAACCCCGGGCAAAGGTAAATGGCTGTCGCGGGTAGTCATTAAAGCTGGCCGGCAGAACGAAGGGACGGATTTCCTCTATTTCAGGCCAGCCGGCCATTTCATCGGCCACGCGGCTGGTCATATTGATGCGGTAGCGGTCGCCCGAAGCATGGAGCAGAACCCCGCCGGCGGCGCGGACCTTGCTGGGGCTCAGGCGCAGCCTCTCGCGGACCTGTACCTCATAGTGCTGTTCGAACGTGGGTCTGGCCTTTTCTTCCTCCCCGTTGATGTAAACCATGTTGTCCCGGATGCCAAGGGTGTCCCCGGCCACAGCCACCGCCCGCTTGATGTAATTGGTTTTCTTGGAAACGATTTCATCATCGATGGGATAGTTGAAAACCAGAATATCCCCCCGCCGTACCGACATGAATCCCGGAAGTCTGAAGTAGGGCAGCGGCCTGTTGCGCATATAAATGCCGGTCATGGGAATTCCGATGGTCATGGGGGTACGCGCCCCATAGTGAAGCTTCGATACCAGCAGGAAATCACCGGTGAGCAATGTCGACTCCATGGATGGGGTAGGTATGCGGTAAGCTTCCAGAAAAAGGGCCCGGATGATCAGGGCGGCTATGGCAGCAAACAAGATGGCATTGGCCCACTCCCTAACGGAATTGCGTGCGTGGGTGGCATCCTGCCTGGAGCGTCGATCCAGCACACGCTGCCGAAGATGCTCGGTTTTCTTCTTTTTATCTTTCTTATCAGCCAATTTTGTGTCCGGATATAATTCGTTTATTAGAGCCTTTTGGGGCTTGTGATGTCATGCCTCGCGCTATTCACCGCATCTTTCCGCGCCGGTTTACTGCAGCGTTGCAGGACGAGACACTTTCCTGTTTTCAAATACACCATCTGAATAGCGGACCAGATACCACTGGCGACTGTTCAGCTCATAATAATGATCCTCATACTCCCCCAGTTCGCTGACAGCCATCAACTTCCCTGAGAGGGTCCGCTTGATTTCCGGCATCAGATCAACATACCGGCTGGCCCCTGCAAAGACCAGTCCATTCCCGAATGGTCCGTCGATATCAAGCACCATCATGGGTATTTCATCGTTGATAACGAACCAGTATTCAAATTGAATATAGTGACCCGGACGAAAATTGTCACGCCCCATCAGATCAGCGAGTTTCTGGGTAGGGTCGCCATACAGCTGCTGAAGCCGGGCACGGATCTCGCGCGTAGGGATACGGTCAATTACCGTGCTTCCTTCAAAGCCGCTGCCGGTCCATTGCACATCCCGGAATCGATGCCGGAAAGCGGCCCGCTGATCATTGGAGACCTTCACGATTTCAGGTTCCTCCAGCAAGTCCCGGGGTTGTTCCGGAAGGGAATTCGCTTCCGCCGGTATGGACGGCATTGGCAGTGAGTACGGTTGGGAGCGGACCATTTGTTGGCCTGCCCACGGCGACAGCAACAGGATCAGGATCAGGAGGGCAAGGGATATATAATTCATCAGCGGCATGGCACGATCTGTCAATCTTTATCCATGGATAGCACAGCCAGGAATGCTTCCTGGGGAATTTCCACTGTTCCGACCTGTTTCATACGTTTTTTGCCCTCTTTTTGTTTTTCGAGGAGCTTTCTTTTGCGGGTAATGTCACCGCCGTAACATTTGGCCGTCACATCTTTTCGCAAGGCCCGTATGGTATCACGGGAGATGATCTTCGATCCTATGGCTGCCTGTATGATCACTTCGTACATCTGCCGGGGAATCTGCTTTCGCAGGCGGCCGCACAATTTCTTGCCCCATTCATAGGCTTTTTCCCGGTGGACGATACTTGAAAGTGCGTCGACCGGGTCGCCGTTGAGCAGGATATCGAGCTTGACCAGCTGCCCGGTCCGGTTGCCGATCATTTCATAGTCGAGTGAAGCATAACCCCGGGTCTGGCTTTTCAGCTTGTC
>SLHZ01000321.1 GCA_007135895.1 Balneolales bacterium
GAACCATTTTCTTTCCAATACCCTTGCCTCTTGTGGACGGGTCCACGGCGATATAGACCAGGAGGTTTTCCGGGACAAAACCACTCATGCCGGTTTCACAGACCACACCGATACCCAGCAGTTTGTCCCGGTCCGGTTTCTGGCCGGCATCCGGGCCGTCTCCGCCCTGCCAGGCAGCCAGAACAAAGCCCCGTCGTCCGGGTGTAACACCCAGGGCATAGTCCAGACATTTTCTGATCTGGTCACGGGGATCTCGAAAAGAATCCAGATTCATGTGGAGAAACTCCACGATGGTCTCCATGCTGAGTGGTGACTCATGAAAGTTTTCAGGGGTTATTCGTTCTGTTCGGATCAGTTGACTCATTGCTATGAGGTCGAAAAAGTGAAATACTGACAAAAACGGCCAGTGAAATCGTCAATCCAAAGATAATGGGATCCAGACCAAAAGGCATGTTTATTTTGAAGGGAACCTCAAACGGCAGATTCGGATCGGACAAAAAGGTCAGCAGCAGGGTCAGCGATCCGCCGCAGAGCATCGACCACCAGGCGGCGGTATTCGTGCTGCGTCTCCAGTAGATACCACCAAGTATGGGTACCAGCAGGGCGGAAACCATGAAGGCGTACGAATAGAGCATGATCTGTAGAACCGTATCGAAGACAGCGGCCAGCATAAAAGCCATCAGCCCCAGGACAAGTGTCACGATCTGCGAAACTCTGATATCGCTTAAACGGCCAAACCGAATGCGCAAACCCTTGCCGAGAATATCGGTGGTCACATTGCCCGATGCCGCTACCAGGCAGCTGTCGGCGGTGGACATGATAGCCGAGAAGTAGGCCGACATCATGAGTCCCATGAGACCGACCGGAAGCACGGTACGCAGGAGCATCGGGAGGCCCTCTTCATGGTGCATGGCGGCGGCGGTTTCATAGCCCATGTAGGCGAACATGCCCTGATCGGCGGCAACGCGGGCAAACAATCCCAGCAGCACGCCCATGAACGCCATGACCGGCCATTCCAGGATACCGGCCAGATACCAGGCTTTCTTTGCATCCTTTTCCGACCGGGTAGCATAAATACGCTGATACAGCGTCATGCCGACAAACCAGATGGGCAGGATAGTCACCCCCCAGTTGACCAGCTGCTGCCAGGTTATATTTCGCAGCGAAAGCATTTCGGGCGAAACGGTCTGCCGGATGACATCGATCCCGCCGACGGAGAAATAGCCAACGGGAATACCGATAAAGATGAGGCCGCCCAGCAACAGGATCCACTGGAACGTATCGGTGTAAATGACAGCCTTGATGCCTCCCATCACCGTGTATATAATGATGATGAAGGCCATCAGGTACAAGGCGGTTTGAATATCCATCCCGTCGAAGGAAGCCGATGCCAGTCGCGCGCCGGCGAGCATCTGCGAGCTGCTGAAACCCACATAGCCGATGGCGGAGATGATGCCGGCCAGAAAAGCAACGCGTCCGTCATAAAAATACCGGAATACTTCGGGCATGGTAAAAAAACCCTCCCGGGTCGACAGATTCTTTATTCTGGGAATAAGTAAAACAGCGGCCAGCCAGGCACCCAGCAATCCGGTGAAAAGCATCCATGATCCGGAAATTCCCATGAGAAAACCCAGTCCCCCCAGCCCGATTGAAAAGCCCCCGCCCACATCGGTGGCAACCACCGAGAGACCCACATGGGCATAGCCCATTTTGCGCCCCCCGATGTAGTATTCCTCTGCGCCTTTATTCCGGAAGTAGAAAAAAAATCCTATGCCCAGAATAATGAGGAAATAAAGAACAAAAACAGTCAGGTCTACAGGGTTCATGGAAAACAGTTTTCCCTCTCCGCATACGATTCCCACCCGAACCGCAATTCAAAACGAATTTGTTTCGGTTTTCGGCCACAGTATCCGGTTTCGGCCATACAGGTGAAAAAAACCGGAGAGACTGGTTAAAGATTGGCATTTATGAATGCAAATGCAAATCGGCAGACTTTGCCGGTCCTTCGTATCTTCTGCTCCGACCGGCAAACAGGTCACAATCGTGTTATTGCACGGCATGTTTTTTGCATCTGTTTTGATATTTCTGTGACATCTTTTTGGTATAATGAATCGTACATGACTTCAGAGAGCTGGTACAAAAACATACTGATGAAATCACCATTGGGCTTTGCCAGTCACAAGATAATACTGGACAAGCAGGGCCGACCGGTGGATTATATTTTTCTGGAGGTCAACGAAGCATTTGAAAAGAGCACGGGACTCAAAGCCGAGGAGATTATCAACAAGACAGCGCTGCAGGTTTTGCCGGATATCTCCAAGGGGGCTTTCGACTGGATCGATACCTTTGGAAAAGTAGCTCTTGAGGGCATGGAATATTCTTTCCGCCAATATTTTGAACCCTTGAATAAGTGGTTTCAGATTCATACCTATTCGCCGGAAAAAGGGTTTTTCATTGTTTTTTTTACTGATTTATCGGAGGAGATCAATCAAAGCAAGCAGTTTAATGACCTGTTCTTCATCTTCAATGCGGCACAACGGATTGCCGGAATGGGTTCCTGGGAACTCGAAATCGATACCGGCAAGACGTACTGGAGTGATCAGATGTACGAGATTTTCGAACAGCCCCTTGACTTCAACCACAACATAAAAAATCTCCTTCGTTTCTCTCATGCGGATGACAAGTTGCGCATGTTTCGTGCCTATCGAAACATGGTGGAACATCAAAAGGATTTTGACGAAATCGTTCGCATGTACACCGGCAAAGGCAATCTGCGCCGGGTACGGATCGCCGCCTGGGTCAACCCAGCGGATGACAAGAGGAACAGGGTGATTGGAATCCTGCAGGATATCACGCAACAAGTGGAAGCCATGGAACAGGCGGAGGCGGCGAGCCGCGCCAAATCGGAGTTCCTGGCCAGCATGAGTCACGAGATTCGCACCCCGCTCAACGGAGTAATCGGATTTACGGAACTGCTCAAAAGCACGCCGCTGCTATCCAGCCAGAAGCAGTATGTCGAAAATGCCAGCATCTC
>SLHZ01000113.1 GCA_007135895.1 Balneolales bacterium
AAACAGGTTCTTTATGCTCCGTGGAGAGAAACTGTCCTGGAGAAGAGTCAGATTGTGGCACTCTACGGGGAGGAGGAGAATATTGAGGCTTTTGTTAAGGATTTCGGATTGCATGCTGTGCCGGAGGCGCACAAGATCAAGGACCTGGATGATGCCTCGGAAACCGGCTTCGTAGAGGTCATTGTACCACCACGGTCGGGACTTGTAGGTATGTCAGTCCGTGATTTTTCGATGCGGAAGCGGTACGGTGTGGAGCCGCTTATTATCTTTCGCAAAGGAGAAAGGATAGACGGTGATTTATCTGATGAAAAAGTTGAGCAAGGGGACACCATCATCGTATTCGGACCATGGATGAATATCAGGGATGTAGAGAAGAGCGACTCTTTTTTGGTTGCCACTCCGTTTCAGGTTGAACCCAGGGATCCTTCCAAGACCTGGGTGGCCATTGGCAGTTTCGGACTGGCCATTGTACTGGCCATGTCGGGTTTTTCCATTGCCATCGCTTTTCTCACCGGCGCACTGGCTATGGTATTGTCACGAGTCATGAGTATCCAGGATGCTTACCGGGCTATTGAGTGGAAAGTGGTGTTTCTGCTGGTCGGGCTGATTCCCCTGGGTGTGGCTATGCAGAACTCGGGCACGGCTGAGTTTCTGGCGCGAGGTGTGATGGGTGTGGTGGATGGCAGTCCCGTTTTCATTCTGCTGCTAACCGTTGCCATTCTATCCACGGTATTCTCGCTGGTGATGTCCAATGTGGGCGCGGTAGTGGTTCTGGCCCCGCTGGTGGTGAGCATCGGCCTGCTGTCCGATCTGGATCCGCGGCCGCTTGTGTTGCTGGCTGCGGTATGTGCCGGCAATTCGTTCGTGCTTCCAACCCACCAGGTCAATGCCCTGCTTATGACCGCCGGGGGTTACAAAACCCGCGACTACTTCAAGGCCGGAGGGGGAATGACCCTTGTGTTTCTGGCCGTAGCCGTCAGCTATTTCTATTTTGTATATTTTTAATTTTTCTTGGATAGTTTCGGGAGTTTTGGATGACCCCGGCAGGAGGATTTCATGAATCTGCGCTTTGCCTTTTTATTCAGTTTTTTTACAATTTTTGCCATTTTATTCCATTACGGATGCGATGATACCGGAGGCCTGTCGGATAGGGGAAAGGCTCATCCACCTTTTGTTTATCAGGTTCCGGACCAGAGCTGGGTGTTTGCGGGTATGGAGGAGCACCCTTCGGACACTGACGATCTGGTGGAAACCCGAAGTGCTACACATGAAGCACCGGGTGATCTCACGCTTGCCACTGCAGGTCGGACGGCATCAGGAAGCACGGACACCGGCTGGCAGACGACCGGGTTTGCCGTGGCCGCGGCCAATCCGCTGGCGACCGATGCCGGCTATCAGGTGCTGAAAGCCGGAGGCAATGCCGTCGATGCGGCCATTGCTATTCAGATGGTCCTGACGCTGGTTGAGCCACAATCCAGCGGTATCGGTGGTGGAGCGTTTCTGATGTTTTGGGATGGGGACCGGGTTCATGCCTACGATGGGCGAGAGACTGCTCCGGCCGGTGCCGATGAGACTCTGTTTCTGGATGAAGACGGCAACCCGCTGTCTTTTCGGGAAGCGGTACACAGCGGACTTTCCGTCGGGGTTCCTGGCACCATTGCCATGCTGAAAAGAGCTCATGAAAAACACGGATTGCTGCCATGGGAGCTCTTGTTCGAACCGGCGGTCACGCTGTCGGAAGAAGGGTTCCTTGTCAGCCCTCTACTTCATCGTCAGGCCCGGGCCGACCGCAGGCTGCGTGACGATCCCGAGTCGCGAGCCTATTTTTATGACTCCGAAGGGGATGCGCATCCGGTGGGTTTCCGGCTTCGGAATCCGGCTCTGGCAAAAATCCTCCGGTCAGTGGCCCGTGAGGGTCCCGATGCTTTCTACCATGGGGATGTGGCCGCAGATATTGTCCGCAAGGTCCGGACCCATCCCCGGCCGGGCAGTATGACAGTCGAAGACCTGATGGCTTATCCGGATCAGGATTTCCAGCGTGAGGCCATTTGCACTCCCTGGAGGACCTGGTTGATTTGCGGTTTTCCTCCCCCTTCATCGGGTCATCTGACCGTGATGCAGATCCTGGGGATTATGGAACATGCCGGACATGCGTCGACTTCGCTGCCAGATGCGGTCCAATCAGGATCTGTATCGCCGATTTCGGAGGCTGAAACGGATTTCCCGCTAACTTACATTGCTGAAGAACCTGTTCCGTCCGTGCGGTGGTTGCACAAGTACCTGGAAGCGGCCAAGCTGGCCTACGCCGACCGGGATCGCTATATAGCCGATCCGGCATTTGTCGATCCGCCGGCCGGCGACTGGGAAAGCCTGCTCGATCCCGGTTATCTGGCTCATCGTGCCGCCCTGATTGCCGATACGAGCATGGGAAGGGCCATACCCGGTGACCCCGCGACATTCCTGAAGAACTACGGAAGCCAGTTGAAACAGCCCGAGTCAGGTACGAGTCATATCAGTATTGTGGACCGGAACGGACATGCCGTCTCCATGACCACCACCATCGAGCAGGTCTTCGGAAGCCGGATGATGTCCGACGGCGGAACGGGTCTGAATGGCGGTTTCGTCCTCAACAATGAGCTCACGGATCTTTCATTGCGTCCATTTGACGAACAGGGCCGCCCGATAGCCAACCGGGTTCAGCCGGGCAAACGGCCCCGGTCCAGTATGACCCCGACCCTTGTCTTTGAACTTGAAACCGGGGACTTTGTCGCGGCCCTGGGTTCACCCGGGGGCGCGGGAATCATCCATTTCACCGCCAAAACCCTGCTGGGAATGCTTGATTTTGGCCTTGATGCGCAGCAGGCGATCAATTTGCCCAACTTTGTCAACTATAACGGTCCGACCCGTTTTGAAGCCGGCCGTTTCCCGCCGGAAATCATTGAGGGGCTGCGGGCGAGAGGGCATGAGGTTGCCGAAGGGCGTGTCACCAGCGGTCTTCAGGCGATTCAG
>SLHZ01000080.1 GCA_007135895.1 Balneolales bacterium
AATTATACTCATAATTTTTTTCTGATGATTTGTCCGCAACAGTACCGCTAAGGTAAATAACGAGACGGAAAAATCATAAAAACCCAAGCGATTATTGACTATGACCCATCTAATATATTTCACCGCTCTGATGTTAACCACCGCCATGATGATTACGCAATGTTCAAGTGAAAAAAGTCCGTCCGATTCTGGCCACCTGCCTGATGGATTCGGGTATGTTCATGATGTCATCCCTGATTCCCGGTATGATATCCGCTATTATACGCATGACAATTTCATGGGGGTGCCGGTAGACGGTTATGAAGCGCCGGTGGCGATACTCACCACCGAGGCTTTGGATGCTCTTGCGCTGGTGGCCCGGGATTTGCGCGAACTGGGATATGGGATTATTGTATTTGACGGATACAGGCCCCAGAAAGCCGTAGATCATTTTGTCCGGTGGGCTGAAGATTTGTCCGATACCCTCATGAAACAGAAGTATTACCCGGATGTGGATAAATCCGATCTCTTTGTCAAAAGATATATCGCTTCCCGGTCAGGCCATACGCGGGGCAGTACCGTGGATCTGTCACTCTATGACCTTGAAAGCGGTGATGAAGTAGATATGGGAAGCGGCTTCGATCTTTTTGGACCCGTATCCCATCATGGTTCGGAAAAAATCACCGAAGAACAGACTGCCAATCGAGCTATTCTCAAGGAGGTCATGCAAAAACACGGTTTTGTAGAATATTATCGTGAATGGTGGCACTATCGACTGTCTGACGAACCCTACCCGGAAACCTTTTTTGATTTTGATGTAAAATAATGAGATAGAGCATAACGCCTAACATCTTAGTCCAGAGAACAAGCGGTCAGCGGTGCCTCCGGCTGGAGCCGACAGTGAAAAGAGTCACCAATTCCCTGTTGGAAAACCATCTGAAATGCCGTATTCCGGTGTATCTGCTCAATTATTTTGGGCTCTATGAAGAACAGTGACATCCTGAACCGAGTTTGAACAATGGTTATATGATAAAAATTAACAAGCACTTGCGTGTTTGTTTTTAACCTCTGTCCGTCGCTTATTTGAAATAGGTCTGAATAAACCTGTTTCTGTTGTCAAAATATCCTTTTTTTCACTACTTTGACCCCTGACCGGGTAATTTTCTATTACGAATTCACCTGGTTTTCACAACTGTAAATTATTTTGGCATAGCGTTCATGGGAAGCGCTTTTCCGGGAGTTTCGGATTGTATTTCCATGATGCGTTATCTCATAACAGTTATTTATTGTAATCACGTATCCTCAAATAAAAGTATTGGGAACGCGAAATGGAACAGGGTAATAAAAAGAAAAATGCTGCTGCCAAGGACAAGCGCCAGAAGTTGGTTGATGCGACCATGCGGCGTCATGGTCACTCTCCGTATGCTCTGATCGAGACTTTGCATACCGTTCAGGAGGTGTATGGCTATCTGGATGATGAGAATCTGAAATATGTGGCGGAATCCTTGCGCGTGCCATTGAGTAAAGTGTACGGGGTGGCAACCTTCTATCACTTTTTCACGCTGAAGCCGCAGGGTGAACACACCGCGGTTGTCTGTACCGGTACGGCCTGTTATATCAAGGGTGTGCCGGGCATCTTGTCCGCCCTCAGGGAAAAATTCTTTGTTGAGGCCGGCGAAACCACCGAGGATAACAAGCTGTCGGTTCTTACGGCCCGATGCATTGGCTCGTGCGGTCTTGCACCCGCCGTCGTCTTTGACGGTGAAATTGCCGGTGCCGTAACACCGGATATTGTAGTAGAAAGAGTTGGGAGGTTACTGGAACAATGACACCGGAAGAATTCAACAAAATTGGTGAAAAACACCGCAACAAGCGCGACGAGTTTACGCACAACATACGCGTGTGTACCGCCGCTGCCTGCGCCACTCTGAAGAGTGAAGAGGTAAAAAAAGCTTTCGAAAAGGAAGTCAAAGAGCAGGATAAAAAGAAAACCTGTCGCGTTAGCGGGACTGGGTGTCTGGGGCTTTGTGCCTCCGGACCGCTGGTAACCGTTAATGACGGACAAGCGCTGTATGCGAAAGTCTCGGTCGGTGATGTCAAGGATATAGTGAATAATATTGACAAAAAGCCGGTCAAGCGCCTGGAGATACCCGCTGATACACCTTTCTTTGCACGTCAGACAAAAATTGCCCTGGAGAACTGCGGTACAACAGACCCGGAGAGCCTGGAAGACTATCTGGCGCTCAGGGGATACGAGTCACTGTACAAGGTGCTGACAGAAAAGACCCAGGTGGAAGTGATCGAGGAGATGGTTAAAAGCGGTCTTCGCGGACGTGGCGGAGGCGGCTTCCCGGTTGGGCTGAAATGGAGTACCGTTTACAAGGCCTTGGGTGACAAAAAGTATGTGATCTGCAATGCCGACGAGGGCGATCCCGGGGCGTTTATGGACCGCAGCATGCTCGAAAGTGATCCCCACAGTATTCTGGAAGGAATGGCCATTGCCGGTTATGCCGTTGGGGCCGATCAGGGTTATGTCTACATCCGGGGTGAATATCCACTGGCCATCAAGCGTCTTCGCGCAGCTATCCGCCAGGCAGAGAGAAACCATTTTCTCGGGAAGAATATTTTTGATACCCCGTTCAGTTTCAACGTGGAGCTTCGTTTGGGTGCCGGTGCTTTTGTCTGCGGTGAGGAGACGGCCCTTATAGCCTCTATCGAAGGCAAACGCGGAACACCGCGTCCGCGCCCGCCCTATCCGGCTCAGTATGGACTCTGGGGTTGCCCTACGCTGATCAATAATGTGGAAACCCTTTCCAATATTGCACCAATTTTCCGCAAGGGAGCAGAGTACTATGCGAGTATCGGGACAGAGAAGAGCAAGGGAACCAAGGTATTTGCTCTTGCCGGCAGTATCAAGAACACCGGCCTGATCGAAGTGCCCATGGGAATCACCTTGCGGGAGATCGTCTTTGACATAGGCGGAGGTATTCTGGGTGACAAGAAATTCAAGGCCGTTCAGACGGGAGGGCCATCGGGAGGATGCATCCCGGAACAGTTTCTGGACATGCCGGTCGATTATGAGTCGCTGGCTGGTGTCGGCTCCATCATGGGATCAGGCGGTATGATCGTCATGGATGAAACCTCATGCATGATTGATGTTGCAAAGTACTTTATGGACTTCTGCAAATCCGAATCCTGCGGCAAGTGTGTCCCCTGCCGTGTCGGTACCGCACAGATGCACAGACTGCTTGTTCTCATCTCGGAAGGCAAGGCAAGCATGCGCGACTTTGAGCTGCTGGAAGAGCTTTGTGACGTGGTGAAAAGCACCAGTTTGTGCGGACTTGGGATGACAGCCCCGAATCCCGTTCTGAGTACCATCCGTTATTTCAAGGATGAATATATTGCTCATATCGTTGACAAAGTATGCCCTGCCGGGGTATGCGTCATGGAATCTAAAGAGGAAGTGGTATTATGAGTTCATCGGTAAATATTATAACCCTGACCATCGACGAGAAACAGGTCGGTGCGCGTGAAAATCAGACGATTCTCGAAGTAGCCCGTGAAAACGGCGTCGAGATACCCACCATGTGTGAGCTGAAAGGGCTTACCCCTTCCGGCGGCTGCCGCATGTGTGTGGTGGAAGTGGCGGGTATACCCAAGCTGCTTCCGGCCTGTATGACTACGGTGTCGGAAGGCATGGTGGTGACGACCAATTCCGAACGTCTGAAGAAGCTTCGAAAAAATATTCTTGAACTGTTCTTTTCCGAACGCAATCATATTTGCGCGGTGTGTGCATCCAACGGCTTCTGTGAACTGCAGCTGATGGCGCAGAAAGTGGAAATGTCCCATGTGCATTACCCGTATCTGTACCCTCACTGTGAAGTGGATGCCTCTCACAACCGTTTTGTACTGGATCACAACCGGTGCATCCTGTGTACCCGCTGCGTGCGGGTGTGTGATGAAATTGAAGGATCACACACTCTTGATATCAAGGGCCGGGGCATTGAGGCCCAGGTCATCACGGATATGGACCAGCCCTGGGGCGACTCCGAAACGTGTACACTCTGCGGCAAATGCGTGCATGTTTGTCCCACGGGAGCCCTTATTGAGCGGGGAATGGCCGTCGGTGAGATGTCAAAACGCAAACAGCTATTACCTTATTTAACACAGATGCGGGAGGTTAAGACATGAAAAAGCTGACACTTGCTACCATATGGCTTGACGGATGTTCGGGTTGCCACATGTCCTTCGTGGATGTGGACGAGCGCATCCTTCAGGTCGCTGAAAAGTACGATATCATATTCAGCCCTCTTGTTGATGTCAAAGAGTTTCCAGAAAAGGTTGATGTGACCTTGCTGGAAGGTGCCATCAGCACGGATGAGGATGTGGAAATGGTGAAAAAAATTCGCAAAAGCACCAAAACACTGATAGCGTTCGGCGACTGCGCGGTCACTTCGAATGTGCCGTCCATGCGCAATCACTATGATTTAAAGGATGTTTTCAAAAGAGGATACCTTGAAACATCAACCGATAATGATGTGATTCCTGACGAGATGCTTCCCAAACTGCTCGACAAGGCGTATCCGGTGCATCACTTTGTGGATGTGGATGTGTTCCTGCAGGGATGCCCCCCATCGGCCGACACCATCTTTTATGCTTTGGTGGAAATCGCCGAGGGAAGAACGCCCGAATTATCAAAACGCGCACGATTTGGATAGGAGATCAGACTAATGACGAAGACCATAACAATTGAACCCCTGACCCGTATTGAGGGTCACGGAAAAATAACACTGTTCCTGAATGAGAATGGCTCCGTTGACAATGCCCTGTTTCATGTAACCCAGTTTCGCGGTTTTGAAAAGTTGAGCGAAGGCCGCCGGTTCCGCGAGATGCCCTCGCTGATGGCCCGGGTCTGCGGTATCTGTCCGGTAGCCCACCTTATGGCCGGAGCCAAGGCCTGTGATGAGATTCTGGCGGTTCAGATTCCGAAAACCGGTTATATGATCCGTGAGTCCATAACACTGGCCCAGATGATCCAGTCGCACGCCCTGAGCTTCTTTTATCTTTCTGCCCCGGACTTTGTAATGGGCATGGATGCCGATCCCATGGAACGAAATGTCCTGGGGATGCTGACAAAAGAACCGCAGATGGTAACCGATGGTATCACATTGCGCAAGTTTGGCCAATCCATTATTGCCATGCTGGCCGGACAGCGTGTTCACCCTGCAGGGATCATAGCCGGTGGAGTAAATGAACCATGCAGTCAGGAAACCCGCGACACGATTTTGGCCCAGATCCCTGAAATGATCCGTATCACCGAGCGGAACCTGGACTGGTTCAAGCGCACACTGAACCCCACGGGCAGATCTCTCCGGGTGACGGAATTCCGGGACGAGATCCGAACCTTCGCCAACATGAAGTCCCTGTTTATGGGCATGGTCAATGATGAAGGAGAGCTTGATTTCTACGGTGGCAAGCTTCGGTTTGTCGATTCAGCCCGGAATATTGTGGTGGATAATATCCATACCGATGATTATGCCAAATATATCGGGGAAAAGGTCGAAAAGTGGTCCTACCTGAAGTTCCCCTATTTCAAGCCACAGGGATATCCCCAGGGAATGTACCGGGTAGGTCCTCTGGCACGTCTGAATGTTGTCGATCGCTGTGGTACGCCACAGGCCGATCTGGAGCTGGTCGAGTTCCGCGGTCTGGCCAGCGGCGCCGTCCTCAGTTCCTTCTACTATCACTATGCCCGGCTGATCGAAATCCTCTACTCTCTCGAAAAACTCGAGCAGCTGATGAGTGATCCGCAGATTCTGGGCAAGCATGTGCGCGCCATGGCCGGACCCAATAGTCCAGAAGGCATTGGAGTGGCCGAAGCGCCAAGAGGTACACTGATACACCACTACAAAGTGGATGAAAACGGCATCATGCAGTGGGCCAATCTGATCATTGCTACCGGGCATAATAACCTGGTGATGAATAAAGGCGTACTGCAGGTTGCGCGGCACTTTATCAAAGACAACAAGATCGAAGAAGGCATGCTGAACCGGATCGAAGCCGTTATCCGCGCCTTTGACCCATGTCTGAGTTGCTCCACCCATGCCGCCGGCAAAATGCCGCTCATGGTGGAACTGCGCAGCAAGGAAGGTGAAATCCTGGATACAGTGAGCCGGGGTTCCGCCTGACACGGTGAAAGCAGACTGAAAAGAATCCGTTTACTCAAACAACACCTCCAGAATATCCGCTTTTGGATGATACGGACAGGGGTTGTCGCAAAGATATGCAATGTCGGCCGGGAATCAGATGTCTGGTCCCCGACCGGCATTTTTTATATCTTTACGATGCTGTAAAGTCGGGTCAACTTGTAATTTAGAAACGGATTCATGAATAACTCCAAGCTCAAAGCCGTTGTTTTTGATATGGACGGCTTGATGATCGATACCGAGCCGCTATACAAATATTCCTTCCAAAAAACCGCTGCCGGACTGGGATTCGATTTTGAGGATTCCTTTTTTTTTCGTTTGGTCGGCCGGCCTGACAGCTCCTGTAAAAAAATGATCCGGGACTACTTTGGACCGAAATTTCCCATGGAGGTTTTTTGGAGCCAATGGCCCGTAGTTTGGAGAGGGATGGCGGAATCGGATGGTATTGATCAAAAAAATGGCCTCAGCGAGTTGCTCGCTTATCTGAAAGAGCAGAACGTACCGGCTGCCATTGCCACTTCGAGCCATCGCGACCAGATGAGTTTCAGTCTTCGTGTTTCCGGCCTGTCACATCCTTTTGATGCGGTGGTTACCGGTGATGAGATAACCCAAGGCAAACCGGCTCCGGATATCTATCTGGAAGCGGCAAAAAGACTGGGGGTTTCGCCCTCTTCATGTGCTGCTCTGGAAGACTCGGAGAATGGACTGATCTCGGCCTGGAAGGCAGGGATGTATACGATCATGGTACCGGATCTGAAAGTGCCTTCCGACGAGGTTCGCACCATGGCGCATCACGTGGCAGACTCTCTGCATGAGGTCCGAAACATATTGGAAAAACACCTTTAATTCCGTTATATGATGAAATGTCCATGACCGTTGATCTGACACACAGGTGCATGATTATAAACGTCATGGACACTCCATCTGTCCACTTGAATCAAAAAATATAAACAGATGAAATGTCCATGACTGTTGATGTCACACAGGCACATGATTAAAAACGTCATGGACACCCCATCTGACATTATCTCCGACGTTATGAATTTTAGTTTTTGAACAGATGATAAAAAAATGGATGATAATGGCGATGTTGTTTCCGGCCATTCTGATTTCTGCTCCTGAGCAGGTCCTGGCGGGTAACACCAGCTATAAAGTCGTGGTTTACAACATCGAGAATCTTTTTGATGCCGACGGATATGCTGTTTTTAATGATTATCGTCCCTTTGATAGGGATGGCAATCCACAGTATACCCCGGCACACATTGCCACCAAAGTATACAATCATGCCCGGCTCATGAAACGATATAATGGCGGGAAGGGGCCGGATATCCTGATTTTATCGGAGCTGGAGAGTGATTTCACCCCTCTTCCCGGGGGAGCGCTGCCTGATTATCAGGCACTGAAGGAAACCTATCGAGACCTGACCCTCGAGGAGATGATGGGTCCTCATTTTGATGATAAAATAGCGGATCTTCCGTCGGAATTTCTTCTGCTGAAGGGGTTTGAGGATCTCGGCCTGACCGGATATGATATTGCCGTAGCCTATGACAGGGATGATAATCTCCGCCCTCGTCATGTCCAGAAAAACGGTGTGTTTTCCCGTTTACCCATCCGACATGATCGCACGCGTGTTTGGCCCGTTGAGGGGGCTCGTCCTATCCTTGAGACGTGGATTGATGCAGAAGGATATGACCTGGTGGTATTTTCCAATCACTGGCGGTCACGGGCTTCCGACAGGGAGATGGAGCGGGTGCGTATTCAGAATGCCCGTGTGCTGAAAGAAAGGCTGGATGAACTCCGGGCGGAAAATTCCTCCATAGATGTCATCTTGGGTGGTGACTTCAACAGCTGCTACAACCAGTCTCACCGGTATCCCTATATGGAAACAACGGCAGTCAATGATGTCTTGCGGTCAGTTGGCGACGAGCGAAAGGTCAAACGCGGCGAAACCGATGCCGTATACAATCTCTGGTATGAGTATGAAATTTCTCAACGCGGCTCGGATACATTCCGGGGTTACTGGGGGACACTGATGCAGATCATGATCACTCCGGGGCTGTATGATTTTCACGGAGTGCAATATGTGGACAACTCTTTTGCGGTGGGCCGCTTTCCCGGCAAGAACATCTACACCAATACCGGTGCACCGGCACGTTGGTACTTTTTTGGCGATGGAGGCGGCTATAGTGACCATCTGCCCATCAGCATGCAATTCACCGTAGTCGATGATGATGATCCGGATCGCAAGCTGGTTCTGGAAAATCCGGGATTCAACGATGACGAGTGGTGGGAGCCCATCCCGGTCCGGGCTGTGATACCGGACCGTTCTGATGTGGTGTTGCCGGAGGAATATGAGGACCGGGCCATTCGGGTACCGGAGTTCTTTAATCGGCTTTTCTATGTGCACGCCACCATATCCGATGATACCCGTGTCCGGGTTAACGGCAAAGAGTACGGTCTTTGGGCACCGGGTTTCAACGTGCGTGATCGTTTCTCCGGTATTGCCGGATCCGATGAGCCGGTTCGCTTTATCGGGCGGCTCAATATTTTTCGGGGCAACTGGCAGTTCGTCATTGAAGACGAAAGCTATATAAATCCTGACTGGTAGCTATCAAGAGGGTTTTTAGAAAGATTTATTCGAATGGGTTTATGCCCATTTGATACCAGGCAAATGCATAGCGGTCGGTCCACTCGCTGATGACCGATTCGGTAGTGCGTCCGGCACCATGTCCCGCTCTTGTTTCAATGCGGATAAGTACGGGGTTCGGGCCGGCATGTTTCTCTTGCAGCTCGGCGGCGAATTTGAAGGAGTGGGCCGGTACAACGCGGTCATCATGATCCGCTGTCGTGATCAGAGTCGAGGGATAGACGGTTTCATGTCGGACATTGTGCACCGGTGAGTAGTCCAGCAGGTATTGGAACATCTCCTCGCTTTCTTCCGCCGTTCCGTAGTCAAACGCCCAGCCTGCACCGGCCGTAAAGGTGTGATACCGCAGCATGTCGAGTACACCCACGGCGGGAAAAGCCACGGCGGCCAGATCGGGGCGCTGAGTCATAATGGCACCGACCAGCAATCCTCCATTGGAGCCTCCAGCGATAGCCAGTCGCTGGCTGGAGGTATAGCCTTCATCTATCAGGTATTCGGCTGCCGCGATGAAATCATCGAACACGTTTTGTCTGTTTTTGCGGGTGCCCGCCAGATGCCAGCTTCGTCCGTACTCTCCGCCACCCCGTATATTGGGCTGGGCGTAAATGCCGCCTTTTTCCAGCCAGATCAATCTTGCGATGCTGAACGATGGGCGCAGGCTGACATTGAAGCCGCCATAGGCATAGAGATAGGTTGGATTGGTCCCGTCTTTTTCCAGGCCTTTTTTGTATGTGATGAACATTGGTATGCGGGTTCCGTCAGGGCTTTCGAAAAAGACCTGTTCGGTTACATATTCTTCGGGATGAAAAGTGATATCCGGAGTCCAGTAAAGGCGGGATGTACCCGATGCCATATCGTATTCGTAAATGGTTGCCGGATAGGTGAAAGAAGTGAACGTGTAGAAGAGCTTGTTCTCATCTTTTCTGGCGGAGAAACCACCGGCGGTGCCGATGGAAGGCAACTCCACCTCTCGTATTTGTGTGCCCTGGTAGTCATACTGATAGACACGTGTCTGCACGTCGATGAGATAGCTGGTGAAAAGGTATCCGCCGCCCCGGCCTATACTCAGGACATGCTCGCTTTCGGGAATAAGATCGACCCAGTATTCACGCCCGGGGTTGGTAATACTGGCCTCAACAAGCCGGTAGTTGGGAGCTTCATGGTTGGTAAAGATGAGCAGACGGTCGCCATCGGTATCCACAATGCGGTGTGTGCCCTCAAAATCATCGACTATGGTTGTCAACGCGCCGCTTTCATCTTCCAGGTCACGGATATAAAGCTCGTTGCCGGTAGTGCTGACCGCCGCGGAGACGATGAGATACCGCTGATCTTCGGAAATACTGCCTGAGATATAGCGTCTGGGAGTCTCTTCTCCGCCAAAAACCAGACGGTCTTCGCCTTGTGTTGTTCCGATTCTGTGATAATAGAGTTTGTGGAGATCGGTCATGGCAGAAAGCTCGCTGCCATCGGGTTTGTCATAACTGCTGTAATAAAACCCGTCGGTGCCGTACCAGGAAATACCGGAGAACTTGATGTCCACCAGGGTGTCCCCCATCTGCTCCATGGTTTCGGTGTTCAGAACAATGATTTTCCGCCAGTCGGACCCCCCCTCTGAAATGGCATAGGCTGCCATTGACCCATCCTGTGTAAAACTCAGACCGGCCAGTGAAGTGGTGCCGTCTCCGGAAAAGCCGTTGGGATCGAGAAATATCTCCTCCTCACCGTCGGGGTAGCTGCTCCGGTAGATGACCGAGTGGTTCTGAAGACCATCGTTTCGGGAGAAATAGTAGAAATCGCCGTGACGGACGGGGGCGCTTTCCCGTTCGTAGTTCCAGTCTTGGGTAAGCTGCTCGCGGATTTTCTCACGGAAAGGAATCTGCTCCAGATAGTTGAACGTGACGTTATTTTGAGCTTTGACCCATTCTGCGGTTTCTTCTGACCGGTCGTCTTCCAGCCAGCGGTAGGGATCAGGGACCGGGTGGCCAAAATAATCATCGATCACATCCCCTTTGCGGGTTATTGGATACGGAAGGAGCTTGCCCTTTGCGGGGGCAGGGGCTGTTTCGGCTGTGAGTGATGCTACCGCCGTGCTTTCTGTTGTGGTTTGAGCGGCTTCCTGTTGCTTGCAGCCGATAATGGCCAGCGTGAAGAGGAGGAGTACCGGAATGAGTCGTATCATGGGCTTTGGGTCTGGTTTGAACCTGGTTTGGGTCTGACTTGTGGTATTGCTTAACCCAGATTTGGGGTCTGGTTTATTCTTTAGCCGTGATCTGCCTTGTATCAGGCAATATCATCCCTGAAAAATAGCACATCCGAAATTTAAAAAAACAGAAAAGCTTATTACGAAGATTCGGCCGGAGCACTGGCCTTTCGTTTTTTAGTCAGATAAGCATCGATGGTGCGTGATGCACGTTTCCCGTCTGAAACGGCTTGAATAACCGTTGCCCCGCCCCGGGAGATGTCCCCTCCGGCGAAGACCCCTTCCCGGCTGGTGGCACAGTCTTCATCGGTGATGAGTGTGCCCCATCGGGTGGTTTCCAGTCCGGGAGTGGTTTGCTGGATAATCGGATTGGGTTTTTGCCCGATGGCCACAATAACGGTATCGGTTTCAATCATGAAATGGGACCCTTCGATCGGTATGGGCCGCCGTCGTCCCTGTTCATCAGGTTCGCCAAGCTTCATTTTCTGACATTCAATGGCTTTGACCCATCCTTTTTCATCGGCATGGATTGCAACGGGATTGGTTAAAAAGTGGAATTCGATCCCTTCCTCTTCGGCATGGTGAACTTCTTCAGCTCTGGCGGGCATCTCTTCACGTGAGCGACGGTAGAGAAGTATGTTTTTCTCGGTGGGAAGCCGCT
>SLHZ01000034.1 GCA_007135895.1 Balneolales bacterium
CACGCACATCCCGCACTTCTTCGTAGAGATGAAGCGGCAGTTCATAGCTTTCGGCTACAGGCCGGTAGTATTCCAGTGCTTCGCGCCGGGTAGGTTTGACACCGTGTGAAATGAACGGAACCCCGCCAATCTCAAGCCGGTCGGAAGTGGAGAAAAAGGTCATGTTGGTCGGATAGTGGAATACCGAGTTGACCAGACAACCTTTGTCGATGATTTGGAAAGGGAGGTTTCGCTGCTTGAGTGCAATCCCGCAGGCCAGCCCGATAGGTCCGGCCCCGATGATGGTGATCATGGTGTCTTGTTTGTTACGATAAGAGGATTTCCTGACGTTATGAGGGTTTTCTGCGATGGATTTCCTGTAATTCTGCTTCTCTGATTTGCACTTTATTCAAAATCCTCGTCGCCTTCGGCATCAAAAGGTGGATCATCCGGCAGAATGCGGCTGTATTCGGGAAGGTCGCGGAACTGAATGCTGTAGAGGTCCCGCCGCCGGTCTTTGAGCGGCATGACCGTACCGGAATGGCGTGATCGCCGGAGCACTTCGGTGTCCACATCGGCCAGAACCACCATCTCGGTGTTCTCGTCCGAAAGCGCAGCAATACCGTCCCGGCTGAAAGAGAAGTCCGAAGGGGTGAAGATGGCCGACTGCGCGTACTGTATGGCCATGTTCTCGACCGACGGGATATTGCCGGTGGTGCCGGCCATGGCCACGTAGATCTGGTTTTCGATGGCACGGGCCTGGGCGCAGGTACGCACCCTGGTGAAACCGTGCCGTTCATCGGTGCAGAAGGGGACGAACAGGATATTGGCCCCGTTATCAGCGGCAAAACGGGCCATCTCGGGGAACTCGACATCATAGCATATGTTAATGGCGATCTTGCCGCGGTCGGTGTCGAAGACCTTGGGGACCGATCCCGGCTGAACCCCCCACCAGAGGCTTTCGTCCGGGGTGATATGGATCTTGTACTGCTTGTCAAAGGTACCGTCCCGCCGAAACAGGTAGGAAACGTTGAAAACGTTGTCTTTTTCGAGCGTAAAGTGGGATCCGCCGATGATGTTGATATTGTAACTGATGGCCATGTCCCGGAAAAACTCGATATACTGATCGGTGTATTTGGCCAGCTCCCGTGACGCCAGTCCGGGTCTCTTTTCCTCTTCAAAACTGAGGAGCTGGGTGGTCAGAAGCTCCGGAAACAGGACAAAATCGGATTTGTAGTCGGAGGCTACATCAACGAAATACTCCACCTGTGTGGCAAAATCCTCAAAACTGCTGATTTTTCTCATCTGGTATTGCACACAGCAGATACGAACCGGCATGGATGTGATGCGCTGCTTGGGAGCCTGGCTCTGATACTCGAAATTGGTCCATTCCAGCAGAGCGGCATACCCGCACGACTCCACGTCCTCTTCAAGGTAGTCGCGAATGATGCGTTTTACCACAAAATCATTCTGCAGCTGAAACGTCAGTACCGGATCGAATATCTTCTTGTTGATCACCGAACGGACATAGGCGTAGATGTCCATCTTCTGCTGATGCTTGTGATAGTTGGGAAGACGGCCTCCGACCATGATTCGCCGGAGGTTGAGCTGGCGGCAGAGCTCGGTCCGCTCCTCGTAAAGCCGCCGGCCGATTTTCATGTCCCGGAACTCCGGATCCACCATCACTTCGATGCCGTATAGCGTATCACCTTCCGGATCATGGTTGCGGATGTATCCGTCGTCCGCGATTTCCTCCCAGCTGTGGTCCGATGAGTATTCGTCCAGATCGAGTATGAGGCTGTTGCTGCAGGCAATGAGCTCTCCCTCGAAGAATACGCCGATCTGACCCTCTTTGAACTTCTTGACCTGGGATCGATAGTGATGGTAAGTGTACGGCTCCATATCCGGGAAACAACGAATCTGCAGTTTTTTTACTGCCTTGTAATCGTGCATTTCCAGAGGCCGTATTTCCAGACTGGGAAGCTGCTGGTCTTGTGGGTTGTTGCTCATGAATATATTTGATACTATTTAATCAGGGAATACTATTTAATCAGGGACATTTTGATGGTTTCGGTTTGATTGTCGGCGCGCAGAACGGCGATATAAATACCGCTGGCCAGTCGGGTGGCATCGAATGTGATGAACTGTGCCCGCAGTTCCACATTGCCGTCAACCAGAGTGGCAACACGCTGTCCCAGGATATTGTAGATGGCCAGCTCCACGGGTCCCGGCTCCTGAATATGAAATTCGAAGGTGGTGCTGGAGTTGAACGGGTTGGGATAGTTCTGAAAAAGGGCCGTCCGCTCTCCCACCTGGTGGAATCGGGAGTACTCACCCGGTGTGCTGATATCGAATCCCGGCAGGTTCCGGGCAGCGGCTACCTGGCTGCGGAGATCCTGGACCGACTCACCCCAGGCGTAGATAAAGCCGGTTGTGATGCTGGCTTGCGGATGAAGGGTGAAAGGACCCGAAGCGGTGACAATGGAGATATCGGTACCGTGGCTGATGACCGTCCTCTCGGTACCAGCGGTGAGTGCCAGCCGTTTTTCCTGATCGGTAAAACCGTCGAACTGAGGCTGGTTGTCCCGGTAAACGAGACCAAAACGAAGACTGTCGGAACGACTTTGAGCCGCTCTCAGGGTCATGCCGGACAGGTTGTCGATGGCAAAGGCACTTGAAACGGCTCCCATGTTGGCTACGGACACGTAGGGCGCTCCTTGCAGGTCATAGGCATAGATCAGACTGTCTTGGTCCACGAAGCCGGTCCGGTCATTGCCCGCATCGCGGATGTCCCAGTCGTTGAACAGCCCGACGTGCATGTTTTCGTATGTATCCAAGCTGTGGTTCGTGATGCGGTAGGTCAGCAGCAGGGTCTTGTCGAGTCCGGCCGAGTTGTAGACAAACGACTCCATCTCAACCGACAGATCCCGGATTTTCGGGTGCTCTGTAGACCAGAAAACGGCTTCACCGTCGAGATCCGAGACCGCGGGCGGACGGATGAAACGGTAGTTTTTTGTGGGCAGGAAATGCCGGGTAATCCCGGTGGAATCACGCACCTGGTTGATGATGTAGGGGTCGGTTTTGGAGACCGGGTCCGGACGGATGTCGGCCGAAATCATGAGGCCGCCTTCATAGAGTATATTGGGATAGTTTCCGGGAATAAAACCGACGCCTCCGTACGATGTCAGGGCATCCATGAATCCGATGGTGCCGTCCGAGGAGAGGGAGGTAGTGATGGTGTTGATATCCAGGATGTCAAACAGAAGCCGCTCGTACTCGAACACGAAGAAATCGCTGTAACGCGAGAGACTGTGCGACATATTGACCCGGAAGACGGGTATTTCATCAAGCCGGAAATCTTCATCAATGGCAATTTCCCAGGAGACGGTGAATTCATCATCGGTATCAATGAGACCGGCGGGATGATTCAGGGGCTGTGCCGTGACATCGGCGTGCAGATCTGAAATTGAAAAAGCGACTCCGCTGACCGGCTCCCCGAAATTGGTGCCCGTCAGTGTCAGCACTCCTTCCTGGCCCGGACTGATTTTGTCTCCGTCGGCGGTTTGAAAGGCAAAGTCCGAGATTCTCAGTGCGGGGTGCCTGGCTGTAAGGGCCGCGTGGGCATCTATCAGGCCTTTGCCCAGACGGTTCCTCATGAAGATGTTCGGGTTGGCCTGATCTATGGAGCGGGCCGTGCTGCGGATCTGGTTGGCTATGCGTTGAGGCGTCCAGTCGGGGTTTTCAGCTTTCAGCAGAGCTGCCAGACCGCTAACCACCGGTGCGGCCATGGAGGTACCCGTACTGCGGCCATAACCGGAAAGCCAGCTCACCTCCGCCTCGTTGTAGGTGAATACGGTGCTCATCAGCCCCTCACCCATGGCAAAGACATCCACGTAGAAGCCAAAATTGGAAAACTGTGACTTGACGTCGTCGTAGGTGTTGCGGACCGAACCGACGGTGAGGACATCATCAAAGGCCGCCGGGAAGAACTCAATGCTCTGGCCGTTATTACCGGCAGCCGCCACTACCAGCGACCCGAGGGCCGTGGCAAAAGCGACGGCATCGCTTCCGAACTCCGAACGCCCGGTTCCGCCGAAGCTGCAATTGATCACGTCGGCTTCATTGATAGCCGCGTAGATGATACCCGGATAACCGTAAGCGATACTGCGGTCATACTGTCTGGTGCCACCGACCTTGACCGGCATGAAGCGGGCCTGAAACCCCGTACCGGCTATGCCGGCGCCATTGTCCGTGTCCGCCGCCGCTGTTCCGGCCACATGCGTGCCATGGGTTGAGTAGTTGCCGACCGGGTTGCCGTTTTGCACAGGCGGTTCACCGGAGAAGACATCGCCGCTCTCCCAGAAATTCCATCCGATGGTGTCATTTTCAATCTCCCATCCGAAGGCCGAAAAATAGTCACGTGCCCGGCCCGGCTGAGGATTGCGCCAAAGTTTCCCGATCAGATCAGGATGGTCATAGTAGACACCCGAGTCCACAATGGCGATAACGACATCCTCGGAACCCTGGGAGACAGACCATGCCCGGAAAAAATTCTGGTACTCGAAGTAGTCGTGTCCCACTTCACCGATGAAGGGATCATTCGGAGTGTAGGAGGTGGTTTCATGGACATAGTAGGGTTCGGCATAAATCACGCCGGGCAGTTCTGCCAGCTCCCGGGATAACACGGCCGGATCTACGCCGGACGTGTATCGGAGGTGGTAAGTACGCTCCAGCTCCAGAGCCAGCTCCCTTGCACGTCCGGGTTGGGATCCCGCTCTTTTATAGCGGGCCATGGTGGTTGATGCTCCCTCACGAAAAACCGGATCCATTTCAGACAGACCATGTCCGCTCATGAACTGTTGTACGTTATCAAAGGGCATTTGCCCCGGATCGAAAGCAGTCGTGCTGTTTTTATCCCGGTCTGCGGTTTCTTCCAGCCGCTTCAGATAGATGACCGGGTCTTCGACCTTGACCATCACGACACCGGGCAGATACTGCGGCGCCGTATTTTTAGCGGTGGCAGGAGATGCCATCCATAGCAGCATCCCGCAGATAAGAAGCCTCGTGATAAAAAAAAGACGGGCTGCCGCTGTGGCTCTGCTCTTTAATTTGATTGTAAACATGTTTACCAGATTTATAATTTCGAAAGACATCTCCCTAAAAATAGGGCAAAGAAAAATGATTTGGTATAAAACAGGTCTTTGAGTTCCTGTTTTTCTAATCATATATTGTTCTTTGCCAACCGGATTATATTAAACCCATCTGCCCCATGGTTCCGTTCAAACATTTACCGGCACCTTCGCTGCCGCTTGTTATCCTGGTCTCTTTTGTACTCTCTCTCAATCTCTCTCTTCTTTTTCCCTTTCTATCTTTCGCATCTGTTATGGCTGAACCCTCTTCCCCCTCCAATCACTCTGCCGGCACAACGGATCAATCCTCTCCGGAGACGATGGCATCCGTCCTTTACGATCATTATGAACGATACCGTGAGCCTGCCCTTCAACACCGCCGGTTCAAACACCGGGATATCGTTCCGCTGATTCACCAGCGGGCCGCTGTCGAATCGGTCAGTCTGTCCCGTGAAGGGGTTTCGCCCGAGGGCCGGGCCATATACCGGCTGAAAACGGGCAACGGCCCCATCCAGGTGTTGCTCTGGTCACAAATGCATGGGGATGAACCCACGGCCACCATGGCCCTGTTCGATCTTTTTCGCTTTCTGGCCGCCTCCGATGAGTATGACGATTTGCGGGAAGAGATCCTGTCGAAGCTGACCATCCACGCCATCCCCATGCTCAACCCGGACGGAGCAGAGCGCTATCAGCGTCGGACCGCATTCGGGGTGGACATGAACCGTGACGCCCTGCAGCTGCAGTCTCCCGGGTCGCAGATCCTCAAGCGTATTCGGGACGAGACCAGCGCCGATTTCGGGTTCAACCTGCACGACCAGAGCATCCGCTACTCGGCCGGAATGACACCAAAAAGCACCATCATTGCCTTCCTGGCACCGGCCTTTGACGAAGAAACGTCCATCAATCCGGTCCGTCTCCGCAGCATGAAACTGATCGCGCAGCTTGATGAAATGCTGCAGGAGTTCATTCCCGGCCACGTGGCTACCTTTTCTGACACCTTCGAGCCGCGTGCCTTTGGCGACAACATGCAAAAATGGGGAACCAGCACGATTCTCGTAGAAAGCGGCGGCATGATAGGGGATCCCGAAAAGCAGTATATCCGAAAACTCAATTTCTTGCTGTTGCTGGAATCATTTGTGTCGATCGCCCGGTCGGATTATGAATCGTACACGGTGGAGCAGTACGAATCCATACCTCCCAATGTATTACGCCTTCACAGCGCCATCTTCCGCGGTGTCACTTTGCCGTGGAAGCAGCATGAGTTCCAACTGGACCTGGCCGTCAACCGGTCGGAAATCAACACAAACGGAGCGACGGCGTTTTATGAGCGCGGAGTAGTCAGTGAGATCGGAGACTTGTCCACATTCGCCGGATTTGAGGAGATTGAAGCGACCGGACTGCGCGTCAAATCCGGCAAGGTCTATCCGGATACTTTTGCTACGCATAAGGATCTCGAACAGGTCGATGTCATGGAACTGTTGCGCGTAGGCTATACGGCCGTGCGGGTGGAGGAACTGCCGGAGGGTGTGTGGACCCGCTTCCCGCTCAATATTCTGGGTCCCGAGGCCATGCAGCCGGCAGGACCCGTCTTGCGGCGCGCGGCGAACCTGGTCTTCTATCGCGATGGGGTTCCGGCCTATGCTGTGGTGAATGGCTTTGTGGTTGACCTCGCCGCATCCGAACCGGCTGTCGGCAATGCGCTGATCTACCGGTAACAGCTCTATTCCAGTTCATGATCCCTTATTTTAGGCCTGAGTTCAAGTGATAAGTGCAACACGACAGGTCTTTCCACCGGACCAGAGTCATAAATTTGGCTCTTTCCATCGAATCAGAATCATAAATTAGGCCTTACCATCGGATCAGAATGAGAAATTTGATTCTTACCCCCGGATTAGAATCGGAAATTAGATTCTTACCCCCGGATCAGAATCATAAATGGAGAAACAAGAAGTAAAAAAGACGAAGAAAAGTGACCAAAAGAGCTGACCAAAAAGTTGACCAGAAAAGTTGTCGTAAAAAACTGACCAAATAAATGACCAAAAAATTGATCAGAAAAATTGTCGTAAAAAAGTTGACGTAGAAAATTTGATCAGAATATTTGAAGAAAATAAATCCAGGAATTAAGGAGAAAACATGGAGATACCTGCTATGATGAATACATTACCGACCTTCTTGCTGCTTACACTGGGAATGGCAGTCATGCTCATGGCCTGCTCTTCCGGTGAACAGCCCGTTCCCGATAGTGAGACCGGAAAGAACGATGTCCGCCCGCTGAAAGAACAGATAGAAAAGACCCTTGAACCGGTTGAAGGCCGGTTTGCCGTGGCCTTTATCGATGTGCAGGATCCTGATCACCATCTTTTCATCCGGGCGGATGAGTGGTTCCATGCCGCCAGCACCATGAAAACGCCGGTCCTGATCGAGGCGCACCGCCAGCAACTGGAGGGCCGGATCAATCTTGACGATCTGATCCCAGTCAAGAATGAGTTCATCAGTATTGCCGATGGCAGCACCTACAGCATTCGTATCGACCGTGACAGCGGTGACGATCTCTATGAGCACCTGGGTTCCAGGATGTCCATGCGTGAACTCTGTTACTCCATGATCGTGCGAAGCGGCAATCTGGCCACCAACCTGGTCATTGAGTTCCTCGGGGCGGATAATGTAAACAGCACCATGGCGAAAATGGGGGCCGAAGGTATACGGGTGCTTCGGGGAGTGGAGGATATGCCGGCTTTCAACGCCGGTATGAATAACGAAACAACGGCCCGCGGACTGGCCGTCATGTTTCTGAGACTGGCCAGGGGTGAGATTCTCAATGAAGAAGCCCGCAATGAAATCCTCAGCGTTCTGAAGGACCAGCATTTCCGTGAAATGATACCGGCCCGACTTCCCGATGGCGTGGTGGTCGCGCATAAAACTGGCTCCATATCGGGTATTACGCACGACTCCGGTATTGTCTATCTGCCGGATGGAAGGAGCTATGTGCTCGTTATACTGGCCAGAGACCTGCCCGAGCATCGTATTGGCAGAGAGGCCGGCGCAGAGATATCGCGGCTGATCTATGAGTATATGACAGATGACAAGAAAGATCGATCATGAAACGGATGCTGGCCATTCTACTGCTTTCAGCCTGCACCGGCGGCACACCGGATCCGCTGGCCGACAAGACCATTGTCATAGACCCCGGACACGGTGGCACGGCGGAATACGACCAGTACCGGGTGGGTCCGGCCGGTGAGCGGGAAGAATGGGTCAACCTGAGGGTTGCTCTGTTGCTTCGGGACAAACTTGAGGCGCGCGGGGCACGGGTATTGCTGACCCGCACCGAAGATGTGGAAGTCGCCCTCGATGTTCGGGCCCGCCTGGCCGTTGAAAACGACGCCGATGCTTTTGTTTCCGTACACCATAATGCGACGGCCGATCCCGATGTCAACTTTCCGATTGTCTATTATCACGCCAACGCCAGTGAAAACGAAATGGAGTCCTACGCGCGGCGCCACACGCCGGGCATCCGCGATGATGGTATCCGTCACGTGCTCGCCGGCAGCACGACCCTGGAGGAAGTACTCCGGGTCACCACCGCCGACTAGGAGTACGCAGCGTCATGGGTGCCTACGAATACGCAGCGCTGGATCGGGGTGGCCGTGAGAACAAGGGCGTCATGGAGGGCGACACCGCGCGCCAGGTGCGTCACCTGCTGCGCGAACAGGGCCTGATTCCCTTACGCGTTGACGAGGTCGCCGAGCAGGAAGGCGCCGGGACCTCCACCCGGGCCATGCTCGGCTCGTCGTGGCGCAGCATCAGCGCCAACGAACTGGCCCTGATTACACGGCAGCTGGCCACACTGGTGCGTGCCGCCCTGCCCATAGAGGAAGCCCTGCTCGCGGTTTCCCAGCAAACCACCAAACCGCGCATCAAGAGCATGCTGGTCGCCATCCGCTCGCGGGTTATGGAAGGCCATACCCTGGCGGCGGGCCTGGCACAGTTCCCCCGCGTATTCCCCGAACTTTACCGCGCCACCGTGGAAGCCGGCGAGCAGGCGGGGCAACTGGAGAACGTACTCGAGCGCCTCGCCGATTACACCGAAAGCCGCCAGGAAATGCGCCAGCAACTGATGCTGGCCACCATCTATCCGGCGGCCTTGTTGCTGGTTTCGCTGGGTGTCGCGCTGTTCCTGGTCACCTACATCATGCCGCAGGTGGTGGATGTGTTTGATACCCGGGAGCAAAGCCTGCCGTGGTTGACCGTGGCGCTGATCAATCTCAGCGATTTCCTGCGCAACTGGTGGTGGCTGTTGCTGTTCGGGACGACCGGACTGGTGGTCGGTATCGGGGCCCTGTTGCGTCGCCCCGAACCGCGCCGGCGCTATCACCAGCTATTGTTGCGTCTGCCGTTGACCGGGCGCCTCACCGCAGGCTTCAATGCGGCGCGTTTCGCGCGCACCCTGAGCATTCTCAACGGCAGCGGCGTACCGGTGCTGGACGCCATGCGCATTGCCGGTCAGGTCATCGTCAACATCCCCATGCGCGAGGCGGTGGAGCAGGCCAGCCGGCGTGTGCGCGAGGGCGCCACCATCAGCCGCTCGCTGGCCGCCAGCAAGCTGTTCCCGCCCATGACCATCCATCTCATCGCCAGCGGCGAGTCCAGCGGCAAACTGGATGAAATGCTGGAGCGCGCCGCAACCAATCAGGAAAAGGAGGTCAGCGGCCTGGTGCAAGCCATGACCGCCGCCCTGCAACCGATGGTCATCCTCACCATGGGCATCGTCGTGATGGCCATCGTCGCCGCCATTCTGCTGCCGATCTTTGAGCTTAACCAGTTGATTGGATAGGCTCCATGCCGTGGACCGGCCCGGACCACGGCACCCATCAAAAACGCCACCCCAGCATAAGCATATCCTCACCGATGTTCGGCCCGTAACGATGCCCCAGCCGTTTCTGCCCGTTGGACAGATGCAGGAAACGTATAGTCAGGCGTCCGTAGTCAGCCCGAACGCCGATAGCGAACTGCCAGTGCGTGGAGAGATGCTCCGTGGTCCGACTCAGCAAGGCCGGACCTGCCTGAAGGGACAGGCCGGAGCCATGCAGCCCCAGGCTAGCGGAGGTGAACTCAGTCGCCTGCGGCCCGCCAATCGCACCGGTTATCCACTCGGCGCTGAAACGACCGGAAGGTGAACGGGGGGAACGGACACTGGCCAGCACCACCGGCGAGACACCATCGCGGACCTGGTCGGCTGGTTTATCGAACACCTGGCTATTCAGCCCCGCTTCCAGTGTCAGGCCTGAAGCATACGCGCCGGAGGACATCACCGTGATGGCCATCACCCACAGGCAGGTTTGCAGCGTGCATCTGCGTAAGGCGTTCGCGGCCAGTAAGCCCAGGATTCGCACAGGCATGCTTCCTTGCTCCCGAGCAGGTTGGGATTACACTCAGCCTTACATTCTGACCAGCGCCGCACCCCAGGTAAAGCCGGCGCCAAAAGAAGTCATCAGCAGCAACTGGCCGCGCTGAATACGCCCGTCGCGTACCGCCAGGTCCAGCGCCAGGGGGATAGAAGCCGCCGAGGTGTTGCCATGCTGGTCCACGCTGATCACGATGCGTTCAGCGGGCATGTCCAGTTTGCGTGCCGTGGCGTGAATAATGCGCACGTTGGCCTGATGGGGGATAAACCAGTCGATGTCGTCCCGACCGATGCCCTGGTCTTCCAGGATGGCCCGTGAGGCCTCGCCCAGCGATTTGACCGCCACGCGAAATACCTCGTTGCCCTTCATCTGGATGCGACTGTCCGAAACACGGGGAAAATTCCTCCCCACGCCCGCGGGGAAGTACAACAAATCGCGGTACTGACCGTCGGCATGCAAGCGCGTGGCGATCACGCCGGGCTCATCGTCCGCCTCCAGCACCACAGCGCCGGCACCGTCGCCAAACAACACGCAGGTACTCCGGTCCGTCCAGTCAACCAGCGGACTGAGTTTCTCGGCACCCACGACCAGAATCCGGCGCGCCTCACCACAGCGGATAAACTTGTCAGCCACACTCAATGCATACAAAAAACTGGTGCACGCGGCCTCCAGGGTAAATGCCGGAATGCCGCCGATACCCAGGCGCGACTGGAGCAGCACGGCGGCATTGGGGAACAGTTGATCCGGGGTGGTGGTGCCCATGACGATCATGTCCAGATCGCCCGGCTCAAGCCCGGCTGCGGACAACGCATTGCGCGCCGCCGTCTCGGCCAGGCTGCTGGTGGTTTCCTCATCAGAGGCGATGTGTCGTTGGGTGATGCCAGTGCGTTCGCGTATCCACTGGTCACTGGTATCCACCAGCTTTTCCATGTCCGCATTGGTCATCACCCGTTCGGGCAATCCCGACCCCGTGCCCGTGATGCGTCCACATGGCATCTGTTTTTCTCCGTTTCAGTCCACGTTCGCACCGCCGTCGGCCAGTGCCGAAGCAACCAGGTGGCCGATCCGTTCAGGCACCTGATTACGCACTTCCACAAGGGCCATCTCGATGGCATTGGCAAAGGCAAAACTGTCAGCCCCGCCGTGACTCTTGATTACGATACCCTGAAGCCCGAG
>SLHZ01000035.1 GCA_007135895.1 Balneolales bacterium
TATGTGATCAATGCCGGGGGGCTTATCAATGTGTCCAATGAGCTGGAGGGTTACAACCGGGATCTTGCGCATGAACAGGCTACGCGCATCTATGATACGGTTGCCCGGATACTGGAGTATGCTGAAACCCATCAGGTACCCACCTATATTGCTTCCAACTATCTTGCAGAGCAGCGTATCGACCAGATTCGCAAGATTAAGTCGATTTATGCTTCAAAGAGTCGGTTTTCCGGAAGAATGGACGAACTGGTAGTACGACGATAGGTTGATGCGGGCATGAAAAAAACGTTTTTGTACCGGGACCGTCTGCTGAGGGCCATCACAGCGGACGGATCCTGTCGTATTGCTGTCGTCAAATCTACCGGGCTGGCGCGTCAGGCGCAGCGGAGCCATCGTCTTGCTCTGTTGTCATCGGTTTTGCTTGGCAGGGCGCTGACGGGGGCGGCGCTGCTGGCCTCAACTCTGAAAGGACAGGAGAGAATACAGCTGGTTTTTGAAGGTCGTGGCCCGGTGGGCCTTGTTGTGGCAGAGGCCTCCTGCAATGGCGAGGTCCGGGGTTACGTCAGAAACCCGCTTGCCAGCATAGATCAAGAAAAGGGCGAGGTGCTGGGAGATGGAATCCTCCCGGGTCTGCTTAGTGTATCAAAAACCCTTTATAACAAAGCCAAGCCGGTTGTTGGCAGCGTGGAGCTGATCGGAGGGAATATCAGCGAGGATCTGGCGCACTATCTTTTCCAGTCAGAACAGATTCACTCTGCCGTACAGCTGGATGTTATGTTGGACGAAAAGGGTGAGGTCGCGGAGGCCGGCGGAGTACTGGTTCAGGCGCTTCCCGGAGCTTCAGAGGATATTGCCGGGTTGATTGAGGAGAACATTCGGAACATGCCTCCTGTCCACGAGTTGATAGGAAACGGATATATTGAAAAACTGCTGGGTGCGGTTACCCGGGGACTGGAGATAAAAGAGCTGGATCGTTATCCGGTTGATTTCTTTTGCCGGTGTTCCAGGTTGCGCTTTAAAAAAGCGCTGGCCCTGTTACGTCCTGAAGAGCTGATGACCATGAAAAAAGAGCAGGAAGAGCTCGTCTGTCATTATTGTGGCAAACGATATCTGTTTAGCCGCAAAGAGATTGATACTATGGTCCGTAAGTCACAGGTCTCGCGGAACTGACATCCTGACGGGGATGAAGCACTTTTTCATGAAGATGGCGAAATAACACATAGGCCGCGAGTGCCGAGGCTGGTGCAATAACCTTTTCATCGATATCAAACCGTGAGTGGTGCAGCGGAAAGGATGTTTCCGGACGATGTGCTGTCCCTGCCCGAAAAAAAAGACCCGGAATTTTTTGGGTATAGAATGCAAAATCTTCCGCTCCTATACTCTGCTCCCTTTCAACGAACCGGTTTTCTCCGAGTTCGGAGGATATGATGCCACGGAAAAAGCGATACATCTGAGGGTTGTTCATTACAGAAGGAGAGCCCATGTGAAAAGTAATCTGTACATTGGCCCCGTTTAGCTTGCCAATTCCAGTGGCAATATCGGTCATGTATTTTCGGATCTGTTGATGGAGCTGCTCGTCCATGGTCCGTAAAGTTCCTCCAAAACTGACATGGTGCGGCATGACATTCAGCGCATTGCCTGCATGAAAAGTACATATGGCCAGCACACCGGGTTTCCGTACGTCTGTGACCCGCCCGATCATCTGATAGAAATGCTGCAGGATCTGATGGGAGATCCAGATGGTATCCCTTCCTTCGTAGGGCCTTGCCGAATGTGTGGTGGTTTCCGTCTCGACGGTGACCTCAAACGTGTCAAAGGAGCCTGTTTCAGCGCCTGGCCGGGCGCTGTAGGTGCCGCTGGGGATGGTGGGATCGCAATGCAAGCCATAGACTGCCTCGATGCCATCGAGCACCCCCTCGTCCATGACCCGGGGGGCACCGCTGGGGTTTACCTCTTCGGCCGGTTGCCAGAAAAGCCGGACCCGGCCCTTTAAACTCTGTCTATGGCGGTGAATCAGAAGGGCCGTCCCGCAAGCGATGGTACTATGTACGTCATGTCCGCAAAGGTGGCCGAAGCCCTTGCGTTTTGATGCGTAGGGTTGCTCCTTTAGATCCTGGATGGGCAACCCGTCGAGATCGGCGCGATATGCGATGGCCGGACCCTCCTGTGATCCTGTAATATCGAAATAAAAGCCGGTACCAGCTGTTGCAACAGGACGGGGAAGTCCATAAGGGGCGAGAAAAGACTTCAGTATCCGGCCAGTCTCGAATTCTGCCCATCCGGTTTCGGGATGCTGGTGCAGTGCTCTTCTGAGCTGGATCAGTTTTTTTTCAAACCGGCCGGCATCTGCTCTCAATGTCTTCAACAACGTGTTCATCACAGATCAGGTGCTGAGAGTAAAACAGACATGCTGTTTTTCGTTGATCATTTTGAGGATGCCGAGACTGGTGAGATCCACGAGGATGCGGGAGGCTTTCTTGCGGTGTATGTCGGCCAGTCTGGAGTATTGATCGACCGTGATGTGTGGATATTCATTAAGATAGCGAAACAACTTTTGCTCGTAAGCTCCATATCGAAAAGTAATTCCTTTTTTTGAAGCTTTCTGTTTCATGACAGCCGTCATTTCGTCGCTGGCCCGCACACTTTGATCTTCCATCCGCACATAAGCGGCATTGGTGTTGCCGTTACGGACCGATACCGGCTTTTTCAGGGCTTCGTTAATATGGACAAGCAGGATTTCCCTGTCGTTGCAGGGTATGATTTCCATGCGGTAGGAAATGGCGGGAGTGCAAAGATCATTGGCGGCCTGTTCAAGATAGAAATCCTGTTCGAGGTAGCTTTCAACACCGATCAGGCTGCCGTCGTCATCGACGCCGATAAGCAGGTTTCCGCCATGCGTATTGGCAAAAGCGGCAATTTCACGTGCAATTTTTTCCGGGGAGGAGATTGCTCTTTTGAACTCCAGAGAGAGGCCTTTGCCGGATCGTATCAGGTTTTTCA
>SLHZ01000073.1 GCA_007135895.1 Balneolales bacterium
CCAACTACCCCAACCCCTTCAACCCTGGAACTCATATCAGCTGGCACTTGCCGGAAGAAACACAAGCCCGGATTACCGTCTACGACATCATGGGACGAACTGTCACCGTACTGTCCGACACCCGGCAGGGACCCGGTTCATACCGGGTGCTTTTCGACGCTTCAAATCTTTCATCGGGCACCTACATTTATGAACTGTGGACTCCCCGGCATGTATCCAGAGAAAAAATGCTCCTGCTGAAGTGAGGAAAATTGTGTAATTTGACCGATGTGGCAGGTGTCATTTGCCGATGTGACTGGTGTCATTTGCCCGGAATATTTTCCAACCACAATGATCTTCCTATTTAGTTCTCAATGCCATGTCAAACCGGCGAAAAGTCAGGGAAACGGTACTTCAGGCGCTCTATGCCTTTCGTCTTGGTGATCACAGCCTCGAACATGTGCTCAGTACCATCATACATCCTTACCTTAAAAAGGACAGAGCCGGGCTCCGGTTTGCTGAAAATCTTTTCCTGAAAACAACCGACTGCTGGCAACAGGCGGATGAGATCATTCAGTCGCATACTCAAAACTGGGAAATTGAACGACTGGCTGTACTTGACCGTCTGATCCTGCATATGGCACTGACCGAGTTGCTCCATTTCAGTGACATTCCAACGAAAGTAACCATCAACGAAGCAATCGAAGTGGCAAAAAGCTTCTCCACGGCCCGGTCCGGCCAATTTGTCAACGGCATTCTGGACGCTTCGCTGGAATCGCTCAGGCGCGAGGGACTTTTGAAGAAGACCGGCCGCGGTCTGGTGGATCAACCGGCCCGCATAGCACGCCCCCAAACCACACCTGAAATAACGGAAGAAACCGAAACGGAAAAAACGGGACTGGCCTCAGACCCCAAAGCCCCGGCTGAAACAGATCAACCGACTCCATCAAAAATCCGGAGAATGCGACCGCGAAGAAGCAAAAACCAGCATGGGAGTGATTCAGATCTGACCGAAAAACCTCCCGGACACAAGAAAACATAATCATGAGTCTGAGCTGCGGCATCATTGGCCTGCCCAATGTCGGCAAATCATGTGTATTTAACGCCCTGACCAATGCAGGCGCCGAATCGGCCAACTACCCTTTCTGCACCATTGATCCGAACTACGGCGTGGTTACCGTGCCGGACAGCCGTCTTGACCAACTGGCTGAGCTGCTTCAGCCTGAACAGGTAATTCCCGCAACCATTGCGTTTGTGGATATTGCCGGACTGGTTAAAGGGGCATCCGAAGGCAAAGGCAAGGGCAATGCTTTTCTGTCTCATATTCGGGAAGCCGATTTGCTCATCCATGTAGTGCGCTGTTTTGAAGATCCCGATGTCGTCCATGTTGAACCGGACCTGAACCCGCTCCGTGACATAGATATCATCGAAAGCGAACTGCTTTTCAAGGATCTCGAAACTTTGGAGCGAAGGATCGAAAATGCCCGGAATATGGCCAAATCGGGGGAAAGAACTCTCCGCCTGCAGGTTGAACTGCTCCTGGAACTTAAAAAACATATCGAAAAGGGTCTCCCCGTCCGTTCCTGGCCACAATGGGATCCCCGGCATCCCGCACTCAGCAACCTCTTTTTTCTCACGACAAAAAGAATCATTTACCTTTGCAATATTGCCGAGCAGAACCTCCCCGATGGTAAAGACAGCCCCTTAGTCCGGGCAGTTATTGACCATGCCAATACTATCGGATCGCCGGTCATCGTGGCCTGTGCCCAGCTGGAAGCCGAGATTGCCGAACTGGAAGATGAAGAAAAAGCCGATTTTCTGGAAGCGATCGGACTGGAGGAGTCCGGATTCAACAGGCTGGTCCGTGCCTCCTACCGGGAACTCGACCGCATTACTTTTTTTACCACCCGCTCCAGTCAGCTCCGCGCCTGGACTGTCCGGAATGGAACAAAAGCACCACAGGCAGCCGGTGTCATTCATACCGATATGGAAAAGGGCTTTATTCGCGCTGAAACCATTGACTGGCATCAGTTGCTTGAGACCGGTTCCGAAGCAACGGCCCGCGAGCGCGGACTCATCCGATCCGAAGGCCGTGAATACCCGGTCCGTGACGGCGATGTCATCCTCTTTCGCTTCAATGTCTGAACCGGCAACCACAATGCTATACATGGGATGTTTTTTTTGATCCGGCAGGAATTTATGCTATTCATCCCGTATCTTGTAAGGATAGACAACAAACGACCTCATCCGGTCCAACCGGGAGTTTTTATATATCCAGCACCATTTTACCAGGTAGCCTCATGTCCGAAACCCAGCAACCATCTGCAAACACCGTTGCTTTCACTTTTCCCGATGGCAGTACCCGCTCCTACCCCGAAGGAGTAACCGGATTGGATATCGCACGATCCGTCTCCGGCCGACTGGCCCGTGAAGCGCTGAGCATTACCATCAACAAGACCGTTCTGGACTTGCACCGGCCCCTATCTGATGGAGGTGCTGTTTCTATCAACACCTGGGACGATGAAGACGGCAAAATGGCTTTCTGGCACTCCTCGGCGCACGTTATGGCCGAGGCAGTCGAAGCCCTGTATCCCGGTGTCAAGCTGGGTATCGGACCCCCGATTGAACAGGGCTTTTATTACGACATCGACTTCGGAGACCACTCCATCAGTTCGGATGACCTGCCGGCCATTGAGGAAAAAATGTATGAGCTGGCCCGCCAGAAGAACCGTTTTGAGCGGTTTGAAATATCGAAAGAGGAAGCCATCGAACACTACCGGGCCAAGGAAGATCCGTATAAGCTGGATCTGCTTGACGGACTTGAGGATGGAACCATCAGTTTTTACCGCCAGGGTGCCTTCACCGACCTCTGCCGCGGTCCTCACATTCCCGATACCGGAGCGATCAAGGCAATCAGGCTTCTCAATACCGCCGGTGCTTACTGGCGCGGTGACGTCAGAAGCAAGCAACTCACCCGTATTTATGGCATCAGCTTCCCGAAAAAGTCGATGCTTGA
>SLHZ01000145.1 GCA_007135895.1 Balneolales bacterium
CGCCGGGATATCCTTTCCATATGTCTGGCGGTTCCCTGGCAGATTGTGCTTTTCCTCACACCCATGTCATTTATGACCCGCCAGTGGGATAACTTCTTCCTGCTGGCCGGCCTGCTGATTATATTGTCCGTTTCTCTGTACTACACCTGGTTCCGCCACCTGTCAACCATTGACCGGGAGAAAGACCGTCAGCCCGTTCTTAAGGACCGCTGATGTCAGTTTGCCGGCTCCATTGAAACCGGCAGGTTTTCAAACGGATCCAGCAGGGCGTCTACAAGCCGGGCAAAGTCCTTGCGGGTGATGGGCTCATCCGCACCGGGGGGAGGCGGATAGTGAAAATCAGAGCGGGTGCTTTTCGCAAGGGATTTTCTGTCGGCCAGAACCCGGACGGCCTGTTCCACCTCTCCGAAGAGTGCCGGCTGACCGGATCGCCGGGCATCCGGCTGTACGTCGAATAGAGGCAACTCATACACCGTTGATCCGGAAGTTGATCCGGAGTCAACGGCACGGACCAGTGCTTCGGCAACCTCGCCGACCGTCATGATGCTGTCCGGATAGATCCATGTCTGGTTGGCCCACAAGTAAGGGATTCCTTCGCCGCGCAATACGCCGCTCAGACCCATCCGCTGCAAAGGCTGGAAGTGCCAGTTATCCGGACTGGTATCCATATAGGGCAGAGCCCAGCATTGATGGTCCAGCAGGTGCTGTTGAACGTCACGCACAGAGAGCTTTCTTGGCTGAATGCCTCCGGCTGCAGCCATGGCGGCGGCAGCACCGGCCGCCTGCCCGATCGTCATGACAGCCGGCTGGAGCCGGCTGGCTCCGTTGGCAATACTGCTTATGGAAATGCTTTTTTCCGCAACGATAAGGCCGTCCACTTCCCGTGGAATCAGACTGCCCAGTGGGATCGAAAAGGAGGGTATCGGGGGGAATATCCCATAAGCCGTTTCAAACTGATAGGGCTCGCGATCGCCTTCACCCATCTCTTCGGAGGGTGGAGAAGGATTCAACTCCCTGTGGTGATCCACCGGGTAGTCGCCTACACCGATGGCGGAACGGTAAAGCCGCGTACCCGTTTCATATGGATCAAGCATCTCGTTAAGAGTAAGCATGGCCAGGCCATCAAGACGACGGGTCTCGCGGTGATAGGGGATGTAGGGGAAGAGATCATCCGTGCTGAACTCATCATCGGCGAGCCCAAGGTTCTTGTAACCGCCCTCGGTCTGCAGAAAATAGATGAACTGACGTGTGCGATTCTTGGCCTCCTCGTAGAGCAGGATGCGTTCATGATGCGGCTTTTCAATCACATTCAGATAATAGTCGTTGCCGTGGTTGGGCCAGTTGACAAGAAACTTGTTATTGGGAAGTCGAGCGTAGTCAAGCATCTGGTCACAGTCAACCCCTTCGAAAGTCCCAGGATCGTCACTTAACTCGCGGCAGGCGTTGCGGAATATGGACGGCTGGTAGTTGGGCGGGCGAGGAAGGGTCATGTCTGCATCCGGACCGAAATCCTTGAGTATTGCCGTATAGGTAAGATCCTGGATGATGCTGTTGCCGCGGACCGGTGCGATCTCCTCCCCGGTACGGCTTTGCGGATCCAGCCCCAGGAAATAAGGGGCGCCGGACAGAGCCATCAGATCACCATAATCGGTAGCGTCAATGCTGACGGTGGCGCTGACCCGGAGCCGGCGTCCATCTTTACCTGAAAAAACGGCACCAGCAACCCTGTTGTCCGTCATAATGACCTCTTCGATCAGATAACCATGGAAAAGCGTGAGATTTGGCAGTTCTTCGGCCATTTCCTTAAAAATACGATGACCCACATGGGGTTCGAACAGGGTATGGCTGACCCAGCCGGTGGCCAGAGCACCTGCTCCCCCATAGTGGTCGCGCAAGGCTTCCCTGAACTCGCCCCAGATGCCGGAAGGAAGGTTGTGATTGCCATCGGTGGCACTCACTCCCGCTGCCGTCAGCATTCCACCCAGCCACGGAGAGGCTTCGACCAGCACCACCTCGGCCCCGTCACGTGCGGCCTGCAACGCAGCCGTTATGCCGCTTGTACCCCCGCCCGCAATGAGAACGTCAGCTGCTATCGCTTTTTCGTACCCGCCGGAACCGGTAGATTCGTGCCTCGGCTGGCACGAGGCCAAAATTGAAAAGGCAAGCATCATGAAGAACATCCGGTACCATCTCTTGCCCGTTCTCTGTTTTCCGGGAAAAGAAAAAATCGTTTTCATAGTGAAAGGATATTAGCTGGGTTTTGGGTTTTTCGTCGTTAATTTTTATCTGACAGATGGTCAGACGGTTAGATGGTGACATTTCTCACCATGTGGACACCGTCCATCTTTTCCAGTTCATCAAGGTCCTGCGGATCGGGTCGCGAGTCCACGGTAAAGGCGGTGATGGCCTCGGCCTGCTGCCGGTCGCGACCCAGGCTTAATGAGGCGATATTGATATTCCGCCGGGCCAGAACGTTGCTGGTGGCTGCCAGCATGCCCGGCTTGTCAATGTTGCGATAAAGTATGATGAAGCCGTCCAGGGAGATTTCAATGCTGTACCCGTCAATGGAGACGACACGGTAGTCGCCGGTTCCAAAAAGAGTTGCAGCCAGCCGCCTGTATCCGGCCCTGGGTCCCAGATCAACCGATATCAGATCGGAGTAGATCTGCGCTTCCCTGCTGGTCTCGGAGATCTTCAAGCCGCGTACCTCCGCATGGTATCGCGCATTGATCAGATTGACGACCTCATCCACGCTGTCAGACAGATAGCCGCTCAAGAGGGCGTCGGTGAGCACTTGTGAATGGCGGGCACAGGTACCGGAGTAAACGACCGGGATCTCCTCAATGTGACTGGGCGCAATCTGAGACAGAAAGCGTCCGAATCGTTCGGCCAGTTCAAGGAAAGGCTGGACCTCCTTGTTGGTGCTTAATGCGATGGACTTGCCATTGATACTGCCCTTGTAGCTTTTTTGCTCGATGGCATCGGCGATTTGCGTGGCAATCTGCTCGGCTACTTTACCCTGGGCCTCCTGAGTTGATGCCCCCAGGTGGGGTGTTCCGATAATGGCCGGATGACGCAGCATCTCTTTTACAGAATCGGTGGGCGGCTCCTGACTGTATACGTCCAGGGCAACGCCGCTGATGATGCCCTGCTCAATGAGCGGAATCAGATCCTCTTCAGCGTAGATCCCGCCCCGCGCCGCATTGATCAAACGCATTCCCTTTTTGATGATCGAAGCCTTCTTCAGACTGATGAGGCCACGGGTTTGTTCGGTTATGGGCGTATGAACGGTCAGATAGTCGGCCCGGGCTAGGATTTCATCGAGTTCCATCATTGTAACACCCATTTCGGCCGCTTTTTCGTGCGTAGTATAGGGGTCGTATCCTATCAGGTTCATGTCAAAAGCACGCATGCGCGCCGCCACGGTTGCGCCGATTTTGCCCAGTCCTATGATGCCAAGAGTTTTGCCATGGAGTTCTGTCCCGAGGTATTTCTTACGATCCCACCGGCCCTCCTTGAGTGAACGAACGGCCTCGGGGATGTTTCGCGACAGCGCCAGTATCAGACCGCAAGTATGTTCGGCGGTAGATATGGTATTGCCGTCAGGGGTATTCATCACCAGTATTCCCATCCGGGTGGCCGCATCCAGATCAATATTGTCGACTCCTACCCCGGCCCGGCCCACTACCCTCAGCTTCTTTGCCCTGCCCAGCAGTCCTTCGGTGACTTTGGTGGCGCTTCGGACTACAATGACATCGACGTTAGCGATGACCGTGTTTAATTCTTCTTCGGTGAGTTTCCCGGGTTGGAGAACTTCGAACCCGCGTTGGGTGAATATATCGGCGCAGACGGGGTCCACACCATCCATCAGCAGTGCTTTGTGTGACATGTCGGATATTTCAGGGTTTGTAAATCAGAGTTTGAAGAATCAGGGAAAGTCCGGGAATCATACAAGTCCCGGTTAATTTGACGGAGCAATATAGTCCAGCAGGAAAGACTGAAACTCATCAAGCGTATCGGGTCGTACTGCCGATACCTGAAATACCGGGACCTCGATATTCATGCTGCCGATCAGACGGATCATGGCAGAGTACTGATGGCCTGCCTTGCTTTTGGAAATTTTGTCTGTTTTGTTCTGAAGGATGCAAAACGGGATCCGGTTTTCACCGAGCCAGAAGAGGAACTCCTGGTCCATCGCCGATGGCGGATGCCGAACGTCGATGATGACGACAACCAGTTCAAGGGTGTTGCGTTCCAGCAGGTAACGTTTCATCTCCCGGCCCCAGCGTGTCTGTTCTTTTTTTGATATGCGGGCATAGCCATAGCCGGGTAAATCGACGAGGTACCAGGTGTCGTCAATCAGATAATAGTTGAGCGCCCGGGTTTTACCGGGAGTATTACTGGTATGGGCCAGTTTTTTTCTTCGGGTCAGGGCATTGATGACCGATGATTTGCCGACATTGGACCTTCCTGCAAAGCAGACTTCGGGTATTGTTCCGGCCGGACATATCGACAGATCCGGAGCACTCAAAATGTATTCGGCTTTTTGAATATGCATCGCTATATGTAAAAGTTAGTCTGTAGCCGCCCTGAAAGGATAGTCCGGTTAATCAAAAAAATCGTTTTCATCCTTTTTTACTCGTTTGTCAACAGGAACCGGGTACTGGCCGCTGAAACAGGCGGTACAGTATCCAGGGCCGGCAGGATGTGCTTCCCGGACGGCATCGACAAGGCCCCGGGTGGACAGATAGCGAAGCGAGTCGACTCCGATTGCCTTGCGGATTTTCTCGATATCCTGCTGGTAAACATTGGCAATAAGTTCTTTGGGGCTTGGGAAATCCATGCCATAAAAACAGGGATGGGTGATCGGAGGCGAGCTGACCAGGAAGTGGATTTCACTGGGTCCGGCACTTCGGATCATACGGACAAGGTGGGCAGAAGTGGTACCCCTGACAATGGAATCGTCGACCAGAAATACAACACGGTCCTTCAAAACCCCTTTGACCGTATTGAACTTGGTCCTGACTTTGACCTTGCGGGATTCCTGACCCGGGGAAATGAAGGTCCGTCCGACATAATGATTTCGGATAAGGCCGATCTCGAATTTGCAGGAGTGCCCCATCTTCTGATTCTCCTGCGCATAACCAATGGCCGCCGTATTGCTGGAGTCGGGCACGGATATGACGATGGGATCTTTCTCCGGCCGCGATAGCGTGATATCCGGTATCGGATACTCCCGTGCCAGATACTTGCCGATCTTGCGGCGGACCTTATCGGTGTTTTCTCCGAATATCATGCTGTCTGGTCGTGAAAAGTAGACATATTCGAATATGCACTGGCTGATCCCGGTACCTTCTAACCGGTCCAGAAAAAGCGATCTGGTTTCTCCTGTTTCCACGGTGTCCCGGTCAATAATCAGGACTTCTCCGGGCTGCACTTCCCGTACATACCGGGCTTCGTTGATGTCAAAAGCACACGTCTCACTGGCTATCATCCAGCTTTCGTCCTTTCGGCCCAGTACCAGAGGGCGGAATCCGTTGGGGTCCCGGACCGCAATGAGCTTATCATCGGTGAGCAGCAAGAGGCAATAGGCCCCCTGAATATGCCGGAGCGCATCGATGATCTGATCGAGCTGTGTTTTCTTCTCGCTGTGTGAAATAAGGTGGAGAATGAGTTCCGTATCGGAAGTGCTCTGGAATATGACCCCCTTCTGCTCAAGCTCATATCTTAGAGCAGCGGCATTGGTCAGGTTCCCGTTGTGCGCAATGGCGAGATTGCCATTTTTATAGTGGACGCGGAAAGGCTGGATATTGGAAGCATTGCCCGCTGACCCGGAAGTTGAGTAGCGGTTGTGTCCGATCGCCGCTCTGCCATGAAGTTTTTGAGTAAAGATTTTTTGATCTTCAAATACCGATAGCACCAGGCCAAATCCTTTATGCTGGGGCATGACCGGTATCTTCTTTTCCGGATCGTACCACGCTGTTACGATACCTGCCGATTCCTGACCCCGGTGCTGGAGTGCATGCAGACCGTAATAAGTATGTACGGCTGCATCAGGATCATTGAAAACACCGAAGATACCGCAATAATCGTGAGGTTTGTCGGACATTCCGGGTCGGTGTGGTTTTGGGTTACAGTCGAAGTGCCAAAGATACAAAATTGCTCAGCAGTTTTTCACCTGCTGATCCGGATTTTTCCGGATGAAACTGAACACCCATGAAATTATCCCGTGCCGCAACGGTTGCAAACGGACTGATATAGGATGATTCGGCCAGGGTTTGTTCTGATACCGGCGCGAAATAGCTGTGGACATGATAAAAATAGGTGTCATCGGCAATGCCATCAAGCAAGGGATGCGATTTCAGGATACGGATGGTATTCCATCCCATGTGAGGAACCTTGCCCTGTGCCGGATCAAAACGTTCCAGCTTTCCCGGAAGGATACCCAGGGTATCAGAGGGCCCCTCAGTAGTGGATTCGTAAAGTAGCTGCATACCCAGACAGATGCCGAGAACAGGCTTGCTTGTGCGGCGAAGCCACTCGTCAAGTTTTTGTTCACGGAGCCGTTGCATCGCGGCTCCCGCGTGTCCGACCCCGGGGAAGATTACGGCATCAGAGGAGTCCAATACTTCCCTGCGGTCAGTAATGGTATAAGGGGTATCCAGCCTGTTCAGAGCATTGGCAACAGAGGCGAGATTGCCCGCCCGGTAGTCGATGATGGCAATCATGATGTTGGAACGTTGATTCGGGTCATACGTTTTTTTGGATCATTCATTAATCGGATCATACTTTTTTTAGGGTCGTACTTTTTAACCGCGTCATAATTTTGTTTCGGACTCGGTTTTTTACAAGTCAAAATTGCGGGACAACTCAAAGAACCAGGTCGGGTCATAGTTAAAAAAGGATGCCTTTGGAAGATGGAAGAATGTCCCGGTATTGCTCGTTCCGGTCAACGGCCTGGCGAAGGCATCGGGCCAGTGACTTGAAACAGGCTTCGATTTTGTGATGGTCATTGTCACCGGTTACGGCAACATGTAAAGTGGCGCGCAGCGCCATGGCAAATGAGTGGAAGAAATGAGCCGTCATCTCCGTGGGGAAGTCCCCGACCTTCTCTCGCCTGAATGTTCCTTCGAATACACACCATGGTCGACCCGACAAATCCAGCGCGGCCAGAGAGCGGGTCTCGTCCATCGATACTACGAACCCATACCGGCCAATTCCTCTTTTTTCTCCAAGTGCTTTGCCAATCGCTTCCCCCAATGCAATAGCGGTGTCTTCGATGGTGTGGTGCTCATCGATTTCCAGATCCCCTTTGCACTGGATATCTATATCCATAAACCCATGCCTTGCAATTTGATCTAACATATGGTCGTAGAACGGAATACCGGTGCTGATGCTGGACTGCCCGCTTCCGTCCAGATGAACACGTACCGATATATCGGTCTCACCGGTTTTTCGATGATGGTCCGCTTTTCGGAAACCACCCAGTAAAAAGTCGGACAGGCCTTTCCAGTTCCGGAAAGTATGCGGATTGCGGTTCTTGTCATCTTCGCTTGCAAGCAGGAGCGATTGGTCTTGAACAGATCGTGCGACCACCTCTCCTCCTTGTCCGGCGACACCGGATGACGCGTCATGAACAGTGCTGACCGTTACAACTTCAGTCACTTTTTTCGCCTGCCGGAGATCTTCGAGAGTGTGGTAAGGAATCTCTTCCTGTTCCAGAAGACGGTAGATGGCTTCATCATTTTGTTCATCATCCGAGAGCTTGTCAGCGAGTACAATTGAGATGCCCTGACCGGATATTTTTTTAAGAGCGCAGAGCGATCCGCTCCTCATGACGCACCCGGGTTTGTCAGGGAGTAGCGCACCGTATTGAAGCTTGAGTATAAGTTTAAATGACATGGTCGAAAAGGTTTTTATCTACCGCCTGTGAGAATTACTCTACTGAATGTGATTATTTACCAGTTCTCCCGGTCAGGACACTCAGTTCATTCAGCAAACGATCGTTTTCTTCGGGAGTACCGATGGTAATACGCAGTGTGGATTCGCAGTGAAGCTGATCGCCCCGGTACCGGACGATAATTCCCCGCTCAGCCAGCTTCCGGTAGATTGACAAGGCCTCCCGGAAACGGACCAGCAGAAAATTGGCATCCGATGGAAAGACCGTATCGACGTCAGATAGCTCCGAAAGGGCAGCGGCAAGACGCTCCCGCTCCGACAGGATGGCTTTGATATGTGAATTGAGGCGGTCTGTGTGATTAAAAGCTTCCAAAGCCGCGCCGGCAGTGAGCCGGTTTACGTTATAGGGGGCTTTTACCTTCATCATCCACTCAATAACCCGCGGATGACCAAGCGCGGCACCCAGCCGTATGGCTGCAAGTCCGAATGACTTGGACAGGGTTTGCAGGATCACAAGATTAGGGTACCGTTCCAGCAGCGGGCTCAGCGATCCCTGAGTGCTGAAATCAACATAGGCTTCATCAACAACCACAGGCCCCGAAAAACCGGCCAGGATTTTTTCAATCGCGGATTGATCCAATGTGTTGCCCGTAGGGTTGTTGGGCGAACAGAGCATAATCATCGAAGTGCGACTGCCTGTCTTGTCGAGAACAGAGTCTGCAACAAGCCGGAAATCTCGCGTCAAGGGTGCTTCGACGACGCCAATGTCATTGATTTGGGCGGACACGGAATACATTCCGTAAGTAGGGGGGGTGATGATGATTTCATCCCGGCCGGGAGTGCCGAAAAGGCGCATGAGCAAGTCGATGGCCTCGTCGCTGCCTACACCAACGAAGACCTGATCCATTTCAAGGCCGCGAAACCGGGCCCATTTGGATCGCAGTGCGTTCAGGCGGGTATCGGGATAGCGGTGCAGGGGTTCGCTTACTGGCAGGACCGGGCCGAAACTGTTTTCATTGGCATCAAGCAGCATGCCATCATGGTAGTCATCGCGAGCGGCATGGTAGGGCTTAAGCTTGCGGATATTGGCACGAACGCGATGATCCAGGTTGAATCCGCCAGTGTCTGGACCGCTTCGGACCGTGTCATCATCCATCTCTTTCTCTTTCGCCTCTATATTGCTGTCAAGACGAATGGTCACGGCGCGTCTGTGAGCTTCGAGCTGCTCCACGGCAGCCATGTGTGTCACAGCCGGCGCAATCGCCTCCAGACCATGGCGGTCGAGTTTCTGGAAAGTGAGGTACTTGATGAAACTGTCAACCGAAACACCGCTGTACATGCGGGCATATCCGTAAGTTGGCAGGGTGTGGTTGGTTCCCGATGCGTAATCCCCTACACTCTCAGGAGTCCATGGCCCGATAAAAACCGATCCGGCATGCTGGACCGATGCGGCAAACCGGTCTGCCTCTTTCATCTGCAGTATCAGATGCTCGGGTGCGTACCGGTTCACCATCTCAAGGGACTGATCTGTACTATCTGTTTTGATGATATGGCCATAAGCGAGTGCCTTGCGAGCCGTAGCGGCTCTTGGAAGCTCCTGAAGCTGCTTTTCAATCTCGCGGTCAACCTCCGCGATATCCAGGCCGGGCATCGCAATGAGCATCACCTGACTGTCAGGACCGTGCTCGGCCTGGGACAGGAGATCCGAAGCGATGAAGGCGGGACTGGCACTGCCATCCGCCACCACCATGACTTCAGACGGACCGGCCGGCATGTCTATGCTGACCATGGCGTCGCTGTTCTGAAGCACCAGCTTGGCAGCCGTGACGTACTGGTTCCCGGGTCCGAATATCTTGTCGGTTTTCTTGACCGAGCTGGTGCCCCAGGCCATAGCTGCCACGGCCTGTGCTCCACCGGCCAGATATATTTCCGGGATGCCGGCCAGCGCGGCAGCAAGTTCAATTTCAGGCAGTGGCCGGCCCTCACGGTCCGGCGGTGTGGCCATGATCCGATACGAACAGCCGGCCAGCAGGGCTGGAATACCCAGCATAAGAGCCGTCGACGGCAACGGAGCGCTGCCTCCCGGGACATACAGTCCTACGCGTTCAATCGGTCTCCATTCTCTTCGGCAGACTATGCCCGGCATGGTCTCGATTTCCAGTTTCTCCGGTATTTGGGCCCGGTGGAAACGGGTCAGATTATCGGCTGCCAGCCGGAAAGAATCGAGTGTTTCGCGGGAAACGGGAATCTTTTCCGGTTTTCTTACTTCCCAAAGCAGTGGGTCGGGCCGTACACCGTCCCACTTTTCCGTATAGTCGAGAACGGCCTGGTCGCCCCTCTGGCGGACTTGTCCGATGATGGCCGATACCGCCTCACGCGTAGGGCCCGATTCCATGAGCGGCCTCCGGCAGATCCGCTGCTTTGCGGCCTCATCCAGTGCGTTGTAATTCCATTTTGTGAGCATGGTATTGCGTTTCAGACGATCATGTTTTCGATGGGAAGTATGACGATACCGCTGGCACCGGCAGATTTGAGATCTTCCATGACCTCCCAGAAATGCATGGTGGGGATGACCGAGTGAATGGCGACCATTTCGTTTTCAGCCAGCGGCAGCACTGTGGGACTCTTCAGGGCGGGTATGATGCCACAGATGGTTTCAACGGCATCGCTTGGGGCATTCATCATGATATAACGGCTTCTTTCGGCCTGCTGCCGTGCTCCAATGCGCATCATGAACTTGTCGATCAGTTCCTGCTTGTGGTCCGGAACCGGCCGCCTCGTCTGAATTATTTCGGCTTCACTTTCAAGGATAATCTCAAGTTCTGTCAGACCGTTTGTCTTGAGTGTGCCACCGGTCGAAACCACGTCCACAATGGCATCGGCGACATTGAGCGTCGGTGCGATTTCCACAGCACCCGATATCTCGATGATGGCTACCTCCAGCCCTTTCTCCTGAAAAAATTTGCGGGTCAGGGCCGGATAACTGGTGGCGATCCGGCATCGGTCCAGCTTGTCAACAGAATCGAATCCGCTGTTTTTCGGAACAGCTACCGACACGCGGCATCTGCCGAATCCGAGACCGCGAAGACGTTCGACCTGCACCCCCGATTCAGCCGTCACATTATGTCCCACAATGCCCAACTCGCAAATACCGTCCCTGACATATTCGGGTATGTCATCGTCACGGATCAACAGCAGTTCCACATCATAATTTCTGCAAGGTGTAAGTATGCGGTTTTTATAACTGTCGAATTCCAGTCCGATATTCTCCAGCAATGTCTGTGATTTTTCAGAGAGGCGGCCACCTTTCTGTATGGCGATTCGAAGGGATGATTCGTTCTGTACCAAGGCCTTTATGCTGTTTTAGGGTGAAATGGTCAGTTGTGGAGTGTAAGAAGCGGCAGTTTGCTGCCGAAATCGGGCAAACCCAAAGATAAACATATACGCATTTAATTATGCCATTTATTAGCCAAAGAACCGGAAAACTTGTAAGGTCACTATTACGATTTGACTGGATTTTTCGTATTTTCCCAAGCTTATCAAAGTACCGCGCAGAATCTTTTTTTTCATGAAGCACATTCGGAATTTTTGCATCATCGCACACATAGATCACGGCAAGTCGACGCTTGCGGATCGTCTGCTGGAACGAACCGGCGCCATCACCGAGCGGGAGATGCAGGAGCAGGTACTCGATGATATGGACCTGGAGCGCGAGCGTGGCATTACCATCAAGAGCCATGC
>SLHZ01000060.1 GCA_007135895.1 Balneolales bacterium
AGAAGACGCCAGCAGACACCCCGATACCTGCCGCAACAGGGAGATACCCGTTTTTCAGATTTCAGGGATGCCGTGGAAGCCAGTGATCTGAGCGAGGAGGAGCAGGAGCGTCAGATCAGCGCCATGCTTGATCAGATCCGGACGCAGCACCAGAGCTATACCCTCAATATGACCAATATCTCCAAGCGTAATTCCGAGTCGGCGCTGCTCCGCTATACCATCGATAACATGACCTTCGGATATAATTATGCCGTTTCGGACGACAGCAATCCCAGACTGGAAAAAAGCGACTCATGGGAGTATACCGTGCGTTATGAATACCGTCTCAACATGCGGAATATCAACGTTGTGCAGCCACTTATTTTTCTGGAGAACCTGCCTGTGCTGAACTGGTTTGCCAATACGGGATTTACCTACCTGCCCTCGCAGGTGACACTGGGGACCAACCTGAACCGAAGATATTCCGAGGAACTCAGAAGAAGCTTCACCGAGGATCCCTTTGATCTGCAGCAATCACATCGCTTCAATTTCCGGTCGAATATTGGTGTCAACTATAATCTGACCCAAAGCATTGCAACCAGCTTCTCCAATCAAAACCAGTTCAACCTGCAGAATATGGGAGAGTTTCTGGCAGACCCGGACGATACGCTGAGTACTCTCTACAAACTCGAACCCAGTTTCGATGTCATTGAAAAGTGGATTTTTGACCCGTCCGTTAATCCCAGACGCGACAACTACCAGGAGTCATGGACAGCCTCATGGCGACCCAGGCTTAACCAGATCAGCGGTCTGGACTGGTTCAACTACTCCACATCCTTCCGTGGAAGCTTCCAGTGGCAGAACTCTGCCGAGGGATCGGGTTTGGGTGCCAGTCTCTCCAATACCTACAGTTTTGACCATAATCCCGAACTGCGAACACAGACCCTGTTGCGAAAACTGCCGCTTTATGAACGTGCCGCCAGAGCCGACGAACAGGAACGCCGTCGCCGATTGCAGGAAAACAGACGGGCGCAGCGCAGTGGAGAGCCGGTTCAAAGAGAGCTCAGCGATAATATGCGCTACTACGGAAGAAGGGTCGTATTGGGAGTGTTGAGTATTCAAAATCTGAATGTCACCTATTCAACAGGCGGCTCATCCGGTCAGGCCGGGTATGACGGTGATTCTCCTATCTACCATATGTTCGCCGATGCCTCCGATCCCAATTTCTCGCCGCCATTTCTATACCGTATTGGCCTCAAGAACCAGATACCGCGAGAGCAGATTATCCGTAACCTGGATCCCGAAAGAGACCTCAATCTGACCGGAACCATCCGGAATCAAAACCAGCTGAACCTGAGAACCGGATTTCGCCCTCTCCAGGATATCACGATCAATCTGGACTGGCGCACCAGCTGGGATGATAACGAGACAAGACGTCAAACCCTGCGCTTTGACGACTCCCTCTCGGTGCAGCTCAGTCATACCGGCAATATACAGGGAAGTGTGTGGGCCTTCGGCGGAGGATATGATGTGCTTTTTGCAAGTCAGCGGGATCGCGCCGTGTCGGCTGTAGGCGATGGCAACGAGATTCATGACCTGTCGGCCGAAGAAGTGCCCCTGACATCTGCAAGCCTGCTGAAAGACTTCCGCCAGGCCTATATGGGGGTCGGAACCCGCATGCTGGGAGCAAGAGGATTCATGCCCATACCCCTTCCCGGATGGAATATTACCTGGTCAGGCTGGGAAAAACACATTGGTTTCATGGATAAGTACATCCAGCGGGCCACCCTCAATCACGTCTACCAGGGCAGCTACCGGCATGGATGGCTTCTGGATCCCAGCAGAGGTGAAGTGATCGATCAAAGACTAGGACCTTACCGGTTCTTTTATGAACTGCCCGATTACGACAGCAGTACACTCCGCCTGGAGAGATCCTTTGCACCGCTTGTCGGACTCAATCTTACGTGGGTCAACAATATCCGTACCCAGGTTCAGTATCGTACATCCAACCGGGTTGATCTGAGTATCTCCAATAATACGGTTACCGAGGTGAACACACAGGGTGTTAACACTACCATTGCCTATTCCAAACGCGGATTCAGGATACCCTTCTTCCGGCAACTCAACAACCAGATAGAACTTAACCTGACCATGAGCTATAACGAGAATATCACCTTGCGCTATCGTCTCAACGAAGATGTGGGTGATGCTCTGCAGACGCCTCCTGAAGACCGCGCCGCCTTCCGGCCGGCGCCTCCTGATGAAACCGGCGACGCCAATATCCAGATCCGTCCCTCAATCAAATATCAGTTTTCACGGACGATCAACGCCGGACTTGAATACAGCTTCTCGCGTCATATGCCCAGGTCCACCGGTACATTTCCGCGGACCGACCAGGATATCCGGTTCAATATTCAGGTTTCGATACGATCCAACTGACAACCAGGCTTAGAACCAGCATCAGACTCATCCAGCCAATCCAGTCGCCGTATCGGACATAGAAGGTCTGATGGGTATACAAAGGAACGTCGTACGTGAATCGGTCGCGGGTCCAGTAGGATGTTTTCACGGCGACATCACCATTGGCCAGGATTACCCCCGACAAACCGTTATTGGCACTGCGCAAGACGGTCCGCCCCGTTTCAACAGCCCGCAGCCTGGCATAGTCGAAATGCTGAATGTGCCCGCTGGTGTTTCCCCACCAGCCGTCGTTGGTGGCAACCACCAGAAAAGCGGCCCCCTCCCGTACAAAGCGTCTAACCCAGTCGGGGTAAACGGAATCATAACAAATCAGAGCCGGGACCTGGTATCCATCCATGTCAAACATGTCGGTGCGGTATCCCTTGCCGTAGCGGGCAAGCCCCCCCCAGTCGACCCAAGCGAAAACATCCATGTGATAGAAAAAATGAAGGAAGGGGAGACGCTCGACCATCGGCACGAGTTTCGCCTTGTTATAAAAGAGAAAAAGGCCATCCGGATAAAAACCCAGGGCAGAATTGTAAATGTTGTA
>SLHZ01000146.1 GCA_007135895.1 Balneolales bacterium
GTAGCCGGAAATGGTCGTCCATGGTTCCAATAGAGTGACGGGCGGCATGGGCGCAGGCTACCGTCATTTCCTCTCTGTCTCTCTCCAGCATTCTCAGGATGGCCAAGCTCAATTGCCGGGCATTTCCGGGTTCGTAGGTTTCCGAGTAATCCCGGCCGGCGAGATCGGCGGCACCACCCCGGGAAGGGACAATAACGGGCAGTCCGCTGCATATCGCTTCGGCAACGACCAGTCCGTAGGTCTCGGCGGCGGAACCGTGAATGAAGTAATCGGAGCTGGCGACGATGTCGGCCAGATGTTCCCTGTCGGAGGTGAAACCCATCAGTTTGACATTGGGAAGTCTTTTGACCTGGTTTCTGACCAGCCAGCGGAAAGGGCCGTCCCCGAACAGGATGAGTCCCATATCCCTTTTTTTCGAAGCCCTTTTGAATCCTTCAAAGACGGTTCCAAGTCTTTTTTCGGGATGGTACCGGCTGATGCCTATGAGCAGAGCGGCCTTTTCGGAAAGCCCAAGTTCCGCCAGCAGTTTCTTTCTCAATTCGGGATTGCGGCGCTGCGGGGAGGAGAAGGTTTTATCGATGCCGAATGGGACGGCAACAGGGTTATGGATGCGAAATTGGTTCAGGCGTTCGGCCAGCCAGTCACCGCTTACAATCGTCGCGTCGTATCTGCGGCTGAGCATGCGAAGATACCCCCAGTATGGACCGAAAAGCTGGTCCACCCGGGAGACATTCATAACTCTGCCCAGGAAGGTATGGGGGTAGACCGCCACCGGATCCTGATGGAAAATGAATGATTTGGCCGCGTTCCCTTTCCATCGCGCAGCATACCAGCCGCCTGTCCAGGGCGAAGAACCCTCAACAATATCCGGCTTTTCGTCATCCAGTATCTCGTGAACCCTTTTTTCTCTCCATAAAATGTAGTAGCGCCGGTCCACCGGAAGCGGCGGAGCTTTGATCCACACCACCCGGCCTCCCAGACGTTCTTCTTCCCCGTTCCGGGGTCCCGGAGCAATGACCACCACTTCGTGGCCCATCGCTTTTCCTGCCTGAAGTTTCTGATTGATGTAGGTTTTTACCCCTCCCCCTTCATCAGCATAAAACTCGGCAACATCGATAATCTTCATCGGGTCTTGTCAGCCGGGATAGCCAGAAGTGATATACTGTCTTAAATCCCGTATCTCATTTATTTGTTGATCAATAACCGCCTTGACCACATCCCCGATCGATATCAGACCGTTTACATTTCCCTTTTCGTCCAGAACAGGGAGATGACGGATCTTCTGATCGGACATGATAGCCATGCATTCGCGGATATCATAGTCGTCGTTCACGCAGAAAACGCTGGAAGTCATGATTTCCGTCACACGTGTTTTCCCGGATTGCCTTCCCTTCAGGATAACCTTGTTGCGATAGTCGCGTTCGGAAATAATGCCAAGCAATGATCCTTTTTCCATGACCAGCAAAGCGCCCACATCGAATTTCGACATGAGGGCAATCGCGTCGTAAACAGTGGTTTCACCGGAAACCGAGTAGACTTCCCGTCCCTTTTTCAGTAAAATATCTTTGACCTTCATGGCAATGGGTATGTTTGTAGTACCGTTTTTTCCCCCGACAGGATCCTGTCAGTTTATCATACCTTTATAAGTAACTTATTATATTTTATTAATCAAGGAGAATTTTCATCGGGGTCCCGGTTCTGCAAAACGCCCTATCCAGTCACGCACTTCCTCGTACCATTTTAGCGAGTTATTGGGTTTCAGAATCCAGTGGTTTTCATCGGGATAATAAATCAACCGCGATTCAATTCCAAGATGCTGAAGGGTCCGGAAAAGTTCAAAGGCTTGTCCGACAGGTACGCGATAATCCAGCTGACCATGGATGATCAGGGCCGGTGTATGGAAATCACCCGCAAAATAGTGTGGCGAAATCTCCTTGTAGATATCGTGTTCCCAGTAATTCCCGAAGCGGGTGGTATGCACCGCGAAGTCGGCGGCCAGCTGGGAGTACATGTTGTAGACCGGCGCATGTATTAATAGAGTTTTGAACGGGTGCTCCCGGCCCAGAAGGATGCTGGACAGGTAACCGCCGTAGCTGCCCCCACCGGCTACCATGCGTTCCGCGTCGATCCAAGGCTTGGCAGCGAACCATTCGGCGGCCTTGCGGGTATCGGCGTAAGGTTTTGTGGTCCAGTCGGGATTGATGGCATCGGTAAATTCCTGTCCAAACCCCGAAGAACCATGGAAGTTGTGCCAGGCCGTCACATAGCCCCATGAGGCGAATGTCTGGGCGTTCCAGCGAAAATGAAAACCGTCGGTGATGCCACTGTGCGGACCGCCGTGGATCAGCAGGAACAGCGGATATTCTTTGGACGGGTCGAATCCGGGCGGATAATGCACCCACATCTGTATCTCCTGGCCTCCGTACCCTTCATAGGTCACCGATTCATAGGTTCCCAATACCACCCCATCCAGCACATCGTCATTGATGGTATCGAGCCGTTGTGCTGATCCTTCGGCCGGATCAATGACAACCAGACGCGGGGGATAATGGAAACTTTGGTTGATACCGGCCAGGATACCGTTCCCGGAGAGGGTAAGGGAGGTGTAGTTGGTAGTACCGGTTATCGGGCGAACCTGCCCCGTTTCGGCGCTGATATGATAAACGCGGCGGGTACCGGCATCATCAATCGATCCGAAAAAGCCGGATCCATCGGGCAGCCAGACCAGACCGTCGGCCGACCGGTCCCAATGAGCCGTCATGTCGCGGGAGATTCCACTTCCCAGATCATGAAGCATCAGACGGCGTGTATCGGCATAGAATCCCTTGATGCGCTGACGATTAAAAGCAAGCAGGGTCCCGTCCGGACTGAACTGCGGGTTGCCATCCCAGGCCTCGTTTTCTTCGGTGATGTTGCGGGCCTCTTCGGAGCCGGGCACCACCAGATAGATATCCATTTTGGGGTTGGTGTCATCGTGATTGGTGTCA
>SLHZ01000202.1 GCA_007135895.1 Balneolales bacterium
AGCAGATCCAGGAATCCCTTAATGAAACGCGAGAGTCCGAACTTGGTCACGCCGAATTTCCGGGGATGGTGCTGAACGATCCGTTCGCCGATACGGCCAAATCCCTGTTGTTTGGCCAGATACGGAATATAGCGATGCAACTCACCATAGAGAGTGATATGGCGGACCACTTCACTGCGGTATACCTTCAAGCCGCAGTTGAAGTCGTGCAGTGGGATTCCGGTCACAAGCGAGGTTACGAAGTTGAAAAAGCGTGAAGGAACCGTTTTGCTGATGGGGTCATGCCGTACTTTCTTCCAGCCACTTACCAGATCCAGCTGATCTGCCTCAATTTGCCGTATCATCTCGGGGATTTCCAGTGGATCATCCTGCAAATCGGCATCCATGGTGGCGATATAGGTTCCTTTGGCCCTCATAAAACCCTCCTGCAGGGCCGGGCTCTTGCCGTAGTTGCGCCGGAAGCGGATACCGCGAATAGCCGGGTTATCTTCTGACAGGGCACCAATTTTTTCCCAGGAACCATCCGTAGAACCGTCATCGACCAGAATGATTTCATAGGTCCGACCTGGTGACAGGGCCTCATGAATCCGCCGGACGAGTTCATCCAGCGACTCTATCTCATTAAGCAGTGGTACAACGACGCTTACTTCGGGTTGAGTTGACGCTTGATCCGTTTGTAATTTCTTCAAATTTCTTGTTGTTATTTTACTATTTTTGGGCTGGGCAGATATAAAATACGAAAATATGAAATGCGCATGACAATGACTGCTGCCGGTTGACAAACTTTGTCTGTTTCTTTTACGGGAGCATGGCTTCTTCCCGGCTGCTTTACACCTGATAACATGCAGAGATGAAAAAACTTTATTACTCCATAGGTGAGGCTTCCAGAATGACCGGTGTGGAACCGCATGTTCTGCGATACTGGGAGTCTTTATTCCGAGAATTAAGCCCTGCGAAAAACAGAGCCGGCAAGCGGGTTTACAAGGACTCTGACATCCAGGTCATACTCACACTCAAGGATCTTATCCAGAAAAACAAATACTCCTCGGCGGGAGCGCGAAAAGTACTCCGTGATCAGAAGAAGACAGAAACCGAATCTAAGTCCGGCACGGTGCTGTCGCACGAAGTAACCCGTGATCTGGGAAGAATCCGTGTTTTCCTGGATGATTTGCTTTCGAAAATCTGATTCAACAGGACTTGGAGTCTGTTTTCCAAAAAAACTCGCGTCAAGCAATCCATTCTTTTCAAGTGATCTCTATCTGTTTCAATTAATCCATTTTTCAGAAATCGATGTCATTGAGTTCTGCCAGTTTCGGCACATTCCGACTGTTCACCATTGAAACCGGACGGTTTCTTCTTGATGGCGGGGCCTTGTTCGGCGTAGTGCCGAAAACCTTGTGGTCGCGCCACTTTCCCTCCGACGACCGTAACCGCATCCCCATGGTGGTCCGTTGTCTGTTGATACACTCCACGGAAACGGGCCGGCTTTATCTGGTAGATGCCGGTTTCGGCCACAAGTTCGATGAAAAATTCACCCGCATATACGGAATTGATTTTCCGGGACACACGCTCGCCTCTTCTCTCGCAGAACACGGTTTCACCGAAACGGATGTGACGGATGTCATCTTCACCCACATGCATTTTGACCATTGCGGGGGCGCTATACAGAAGGACTCAAGGGATAATCTCTCACTGACTTTCCCCCGGGCCGCTCACTGGGTTCACCGGGAGCAGATGGACCTGGTCCGCCATCCCAACGACCGTGAAAAGTCAAGTTTTCTGGCTGAAAACACGGATCCGCTCCTGGATTCCGGCATGCTCCGTGAAATAGGAGACCGCCATGTTTATGAACCCGGGTTGAGCATTGTGGTAGTACATGGCCATACGGCCGGGCAGCAGCTGCCTCTTTTATCCGACGGGAGCAGACAGATTCTTTTCGGGGCCGATCTTATTCCGACAACTGTCCATCTGCCCCTGGCATGGGTCATGAGCTACGATACACGGCCTTTGATTACCTTCAAAGAGAAACGGAGCGTTTTTGGCCGGTGTATCCGGGAGCAAACCCTCATATACCTGCAACACGACCCTTTTCATGAGATGATCAGGATGGACGGTGATCCGGTCAATCCTTCACTGGCCTGGAAAGGAACATTGAATACCCTGAACCAGGCCCTTTGATAAATCGGCGAGATCAATCCGGCGTGCAAATGCGCTGTTATCCAAGTACGTTGCTATACGGATAGACTTTAATTACGGATACACTCTTGTGAGGGCACGCTCTTAAGCGGGCACGACCTTATGGCGACCATAGGGTTTTGGCAGGTGCGGTCAGATGCCGTTCCACCGTTCCCCTCACCTTCCCGCGGCATACTAATCTGCTTTTTTTTCCGTAACCTATGGGAAGTCAGAAATCAAAACATCAAATCATCACAAATACATTGCAGCAGGTATTTTCTGAATGACCAGATTCTCCAAGACTGATTCCCTCGAAAAGTTTCTTCGGGACCGATACCGGCATCTGAAGCGTTTTCAGCGGTTAAGCTGTCTGCTGGCCGGGCTGGGCGCATCGTCTCTGGTACTTATTCTGATGCTTCTGCTGGAGCAGTATTTGTACCTCTCTCCTTTCTTCAAATCATTTTTATGGATTTTTCTCGGGGCGTCCGGGATACTGGCGGCTTTCGAAATCGGGAGACGCACTCGATTTGACGGTTTTACCGCTTTTTATCGCAGCATTTCGGAGAAAATTGGTCTTCCTGCTCTAAGGCACCTGATGGATCTTGCGAAAAGTCAATCATTGAGGGGCGGATCGGATCAATGGACTGAGGGGCAGAAAATCCTGCTGGATGCTGACATACGTCAGAATCTGGAAGAGATCAACCGGTTCCGGCCCCATGATAAAATCCGCTCCAGCCTGAAAAATCACCCGGTAATGATTTTCTTCCGGCGCATTACGGCATCATCAATCCT
>SLHZ01000329.1 GCA_007135895.1 Balneolales bacterium
GTCCACTTCAAAAGTCACCGGAATATCAGGCAGCTGGCGCAACGTTTCAAGCAGACGTCTTGCAGGAACTGCAATAGCTCCCTGTGCTTCTACGTCAGCTTCCACATACTCCATTATACTGACTTCCAGGTCTGAGGCGCTTAAACGGATCCTGTTCTCCTCTGTTTCAAACAATACCGTTTCTAGAATGGGAAGGGTAGCCTTGCTGGGAACAGCACCGATAACGGCCGACAGGCTGTTTACCAGTTCACCGCTTGTGACATTGAATTTCATCTGTTTATAATTTTTGGATTTAAGTGGACAGATGGAACATTCATGGAATAATCATGCGCCTGTGTGTCCGATGGATTGGCCATGAATGTTTCATAAAATTATCTGATCGTTGAAATGATTTGTGAATGACTTGTACCCCGCAACGACAATCCGGAGCAAGCATGCTTTGATGTATTTGCTAAAGTACAAAATTTTAAAAAGGTATTCTAAGAAATACTCTGGCCTGTTTCAATCCCTGTGATTAAGCCCGGTATCCCCAAAAAGACTAAGTCTTTATTACCATGCGTTATGTTTTGTATGAAATTGTTTTTTTTCACATCTTCAGCACCAGTCCAGGGTGACAATCTCCACCTTTTCCTTAAAACCTGCTGCAAGCACAGGATGATCACCTTTTCTCGCTACCTGTTAACAGTATTTCTTCTGGTATCATTTTTTGCCCCGGCCCAAAGCCGCGGCTTTGAATTGGCCAAATATGGAAGTGATTTCCTTTCCACCGGCGGAGGCGCAAGGCCTTTGGGCATGGGCAGTGCCTATACCGCCATCACCCGCGATGTCCTTTCCGGGTACTGGAATCCCGCCGGACTCTCGGGAATAGATAACTGGCAGTTTGTCTACATGCATTCCGAGAGGTTTGCCGGGGTGGTTGGCTACGATTACGGTGCTCTTGCCATGTCCGTTGACAACTCCGGAGGAGTTCTTGCATTGAGTTTTTTCCGTCAGGGAGTGGACGGAATAAAAAACACGCTTCACGCCTGGGATCCGGAACAGAACCGGCCCCGCAGCAACCCGGAGCAGTATATAACGGAGTTCAGCGCGACCGACCTCGCCTTTTTTCTGTCTTACGCTCAAAAGATCAACCCGGTTTGGCACTGGGGAGTCTCTGCAAAAGTCCTGAGATCGCGTCTCGGACCTTTTGCCTCCGCGTGGGGATACAGCCTGGACGCAGGCATTCAGAGGAGAGGGGAGCGCTATCAGTTCGGTGTGAATGTGATGGATCTGACGACCATGCTCAAATACTGGACTGTCAACGAAAAAGAATGGGAAGGATTAAAAAATTTCACCAATCCACTGACCGAACAATCCGAAGAAATTCCCTCAGGTGCCAATGAAGTTGTTCTGCCCAGAATAAAAATCGGTGTCGGCAGGGTTGTGGACATTGGTAACGTGATCCTGACGCTGGCAACGGATGCCGACATTCTTATGGAAGGGAGAAAAACATACTATCTCAATGTGGGAAGAATCCACATTGAGCCCCATTTAGGAGCCGAATTGGCTTATCAGGATCTTCTTTTTCTAAGAACCGGTATCACGGATATTCACCTTGACGACCGACAAAATGTATTTGTTTCACCCACGCTTGGAGCAGGACTACGCGTGGGAGCCTTCATGGTCGACTATGGATTCAACAGCTTTGCCGGAATTGCTTCCGACCTTGGCTTTACACACAGAATATCTCTTCAATTGCACCTCTAACATAACCTGTGATTCTCTACCTGAACGCCGGGAATGGATAATTTGCCACAAAAAGCTGAAAAACCAGAAACCCCCAGGACCAGGCATCCTCTGGTTATTATCACGGGACCCACCGCCGTTGGCAAAACAGACCTTTCGCTGGATTTGGCCCGCTACTTCCGGGTTCCCATTATCTCTGCAGACTCCCGCCAGTGTTATCGGTACATGGACATTGGCACTGCAAAAGTATCTGAGGCTGTTCAAAAGGAAATACGCCACTACCATATTTCAACTCTGAATCCTGACCAACCTTTTTCAGCGGCCGATTTTGCACAAAGAGTGTCGAAATGGAGCGATGAAATCAACAAGACCGGTCATCCTGTGCTGATCGTGGGAGGCAGCACCATGTATATCGAAAGCCTGGTGCGGCCGATGGCAACACTGCCGCCCCGCAGTCAAAGAAATATGAGAAGGCTGGAACAGCTTGAAAAACAACGGGGACTCGACCACATCATCCGTTTGCTTCAAAGAATTGATCCCGGGTATCTCAAACGAATTGATGGTCCCAACCGGCAGCGGATCTTCCGGGCACTCGATGTATGGATCCAAACAGGCCGGCCTTTCAGCAGTTTTCACGAACACAGGCCACTGGCTCCTCCCAAAAACATGTTGTTTCTTTGCCTGGTTCGGGAACGGGCCTCTCTTCATCAACGAATTGCCCAAAGGGTTGACCAGATGATCAGGGACGGACTGCTGGAAGAAGTGACCGATATACTCAAAAGAGGGTACTCACCCGAACTGCAGTCACTCAAGACTGTCGGTTACCGAGAGGCCATCCGTCATCTCAACGGAGATCTGAATGTGGCGGAAATGACTGAGAAAATCAAGACCAGTACCCGGCGATATGCCCGAAGACAGCTTACCTGGTTCCGAAGATATAGCGGAATAACCACCATACCACTGGAGTCCCAGTCGTCTTCGGCACTCACAAAAAAAATTATTGATAGAATCGAACATCTGGCAGCTCAAATTTAAACGGCGTACCTTATCGGAAATCACCAGACGACGTTATACGACTTGCCCCGTTAAATCACCACCAAGATAAATCATATGCCATGCAGGTAAATATCTACATTACACTCCGGGAATCCATACTTGATCCGAAAGGGAAAGCAGCCCGGCAGGCACTACACAATCTCGGATACCAGTCTGTTCAGAAAGTGCGAATAGGAAAGTATGTA
>SLHZ01000013.1 GCA_007135895.1 Balneolales bacterium
CTGTAGGTCATTCGGGGAAATGGGGTTTTGACCTGTTCCAGTCGTGAGACGTCCCTCTCGAGGATTTGCAGTTCCGGCCGGTTCTTTTCCAGTACTTCTGCCACGATATGGCTGACCATCTCCTCGGCCAGATCCATGTTCATTGAAAGGTCATACCAGGCCATTTCCGGCTCTATCATCCAGAATTCGGTCAGATGGCGTCGCGTCTTGCTTTTCTCGGCCCGGAAAGTGGGTCCGAAAGTGTAGATTTTTCCGTGTGCCATCGCCATGGCTTCGCCATAAAGCTGACCGGACTGGGTGAGATAAGCCTTTTTGTCAAAATAACCGGTTTCGAAAAGGTTGGTGGTCCCTTCGGCGGCATTCCCGGTAAAAATGGGAGCATCCATCTGAATGAAGCCGCGTTCCTGGAAAAAGCGGTGGATGGCATGGATGATGGTATTGCGAACGCGCATGGCGGCCCACTGCTTGCGGCTGCGAAGCCAGAGGTGGCGGTGCTCCATCAGAAACTCCACGCCATGTTCCTTGGGTGTGATGGGGTATTCCTCCCCTTTGGAGACGGTCTGAAGCGTTCGGACGTGCAGCTCGTATCCACCGGCACTGCGTTGGTCGGCGCGGACCTCTCCGGTGATGGTTAAGGCGTTTTCCTGCTGCAACTGCGTGGCCTCTTCCCAGACGGAGGGGGTCACATCGTCCTGCGCCACGACAGACTGACATAGTCCGGTTCCGTCACGGACAACGATGAAAACCAGCTTTTTACTGGTTCTGATGTGATAGACCCATCCTTTCAGGGTTACTTCCGCCCCATCATATCGGGAGATATCGGAGATATATACCATTGCAAATCAATTTAATTCGACCCTTTTTCCTTTGGATCTGAACCGTCCGCCTCTTCCCCGGAGGGATCCCGCGGCGCAAGCACGGTTTCGGCAAACTGGTTCTCATCGAAAAATGTCTCACAAAGATCGCGAATTTGACGGGCTTCTGCACCATCAATTTCACCCACTAGTTCATCCATGGTGATATAGCGATCATAGAATATTTCACTCTTTGCCAGCCTTGTCATCCTGTTGCTCATGCTTTCCTGGGCCAGAAGCAGTTTGCCCTTCAGTTGTGATTTGGCTTCATCGAGTTCCTTTTCCGGAATGAGTTCCTCCCTGAGTCTGCGCAGCTCTGCGAGGATCAATTCCCGTACATGCCGGACATAATTCCGGTCGGTGCCTGCGTAGATGCCGAAGAGCCCGATATCGCGGAAGGACTCCATAAACGAATTGACATGATAGCAGTAACCGTATTTTTCCCGGATATTCTGGTGAAGGCGTGAGCTCATGCCCGAACCGAGAACCGTATTGGCCAGCAGCAGTTTGAACCGGTCGGGATCGGTGGCCGAAATGGCTCTTCGTCCGACGATGAGATGGGTTTGCTCAATGGGACGGCTCAATGACACCCGGCTCGACTCATAAGGTGTGAGCGGAAGGTCAAGCGGCTCACGGCGGACCGACTCAAGGGGCTGGAAATACTTGTTCACCAGTGCCAGCACTTTCTCATGTTCGGCATTGCCCGCCACGGCGATGATGATATTCGCCGGTTGATAATGCTCCTTCATGTAGGAAAACAGGTTTTCCCGTGTAAAAGAGCTGACGGTTGATTCATAGCCGATGATGGGCCGGCCAAGCGGATGGGGCATGAAGAGCTGTTTGTTGAACTCCTCGAAGACATAGTCCTCGGGGTTGTCGCGATACATTTTCATCTCTTCGATGACCACCTTCTTCTCTTTTTCAATTTCCTCTTCCGGAAATCGGGAGTGCAGCACCATATCCGTGAGCACATCCAGTGCGGTATCGAGTTCACTATCCAGGCAGCGGGCATAATAGCACGTCAACTCCGGGGAGGTAAAGGCATTGAGATACCCGCCGACAGACTCCATGCTCAATGCGATATCATAGGCCGAACGCTGGTCGGTCCCCTTGAAAAGCATATGTTCCAGAAAATGGGTGATTCCGGCTTCCGGATCACGTTCATACCGGCTGCCGGTTTTCACCCATATACCCACTGAAAGGCTTCTGACAGTTCGTATTGTTTCAGTGAGGACACGAAGACCGCCATTGAGAACAGATTTCCGGATACGGTCTGGTTGATTCATCTTACTCTTTGGGAATAAGTGCTTTACGCGACAGACGCAGTTTTCCTCCGTCTTCCACCTTGAGTAGCTTCACTTCGATTTTTTCGCCTTCGCTGAGCACATCCGTCACTTTGTTGATCCTCTTGTGATCGATTTCGGATATATGAAGCAATCCGTCACGGCCGGGCAGAATTTCCACAAATGCACCGTATTCCTTGATGGAGCGAACGGTACCCGTATAGATCTCTCCTTCTTCGAGATCACCGGTAATGGATTTGATCCTCTGGATGGCGGCATCGATTTTCTCCTGGCTGTCGGCCGAGATGGTTACGACTCCCTTGTTGCCGACCTCTTCAATCATGAGTTCGGCACCGGTTTCACGCTGAATACCCTGGATCACTTTACCACCCGGACCGATGATACCGCCGATCTGGTCGGTTTCAACTTCTATCTTGACAAAGGCCGGTGCATATTTCGAGAGTTCGCTGCGTGGTTCCGAAATGGTCTCATCCATGCATTCGAGGATGTGCAAGCGACCATCACGGGCCTGTTGCAGGGCCTCGACCATTACGTCGTAGGAGATACCTTTCACTTTGATATCCATCTGACAGGCCGTGATACCGTCTTTGGTGCCGGTTATCTTGAAGTCCATGTCACCCATGTGGTCTTCTTCACCTTGTATATCAGACAGCACCACATGTTTGCCGTCTCCCACGATCATTCCCATGGCGATACCCGCGACCGGTTTTTTTACCGGAACACCTGCATCCATGAGTGCCATGGAGCCGCCGCAGACCGATGCCATGGAAGAAGATCCGTTGGATTCGAGGATATCCGCCACTATC
>SLHZ01000156.1 GCA_007135895.1 Balneolales bacterium
AACCCCACCATGGCCATAACCAGGATATAGGAGCCCAGATGAACAAGATAATGGCTGTCCGACAGTCTGTTCCATCCATAACCGGTAAAAACAATCCACCCCTTCAGGTATAAAAAAAGCACGATGAGCGACATCACGCCGAAGGCCATCAAAAACCCCACGGCAAATTCCTTCCACCACTGCATGCCGCCGCCAAGGCCAAATGCCCGAAGCGGTCGTTTGTCAAACAGAAGGCCGGCTGTCCAGACCGAGAGGATGACAGCACTGCCACCGGCCAGGATCTGGAGGTTTCTGCCTCCGGCCAAAGATGCGGCATACTGAAAAGGAATCAGGAAAAGGACTGCCAACACGGCCTGCAGCAAAAGCCGCCAACCGGCCCTCAGACGACCATCATCAGAGATAAACAGATTGGCTTTGAATATCATTGTAATGGATAATCATGATCTTTTTGCAGTATCTTGCTGCTTTCCAATCACCAAACACAACACCCGTTGCAAGCAGCATGTGCGGAAGATATACACTTTTCTCCGATAAAATTACAATTGAGAAACAATTCGGGGCTGCTTGTCCCGACGAGGATCTGATCAGGCCATCATACAATATTGCTCCGGGCTCCATTCGGCCGGTAATCCTTGTCAAGGGCGCTTCCGATCGTGTAATGGGAGCCTTGCGCTGGGGTTTTGTCCCCTCATTCGTGTCAGATCCCTCGGACTGGAAGCCTTTGATCAATGCCAGAAGTGAGACCATTCACGAAAAACCCTCTTTTAAAAAGTCCTTTCAGCGAAGGCGATGCATTATTCCAGGCAATGGTTTTTTTGAATGGAAGGATTTTGGTGACGGAAAAAAAATTCCCTTTTTTATACGTCTTCTGGATCAGAATCTTTTTGGAATGGCTGGAATTCATGACTCGCATTCGAGTCCGGATGGCACCGAAGAGCATACATTCGCCATCCTGACGACCCGCGCCAATGCCCTGGTACAGCCTCTGCATCACCGTTTGCCAGTCATACTGCATCAGAAAGACTACGAAGCCTGGCTTGATCCCGTTCACCCACGGCCGAAATCGCTTTTATCCCTGACCGAACCCTACCCGACAGACCGGATGTCCGCTTACAAAGTAACCACAGAGGTCAACAGCACCAGACATGACCACCCGGGCCTGGTTACACCGGTTATTAAATAACGGACAGTGGTTATCTAACCGCTGTAAAGACGTCTGGTATGCGAACGGGACAGTTAATCTGATGGCACGGGTTACGGCGCCTGTTCCTGCTGTGACGGCGAAGCAGCCGGCGGGTCGGCAGGAATATCGAAATCACCAGACTGGGCCGGAATCGACTGCTGCTGAATAGTGCTTTGGGTCACGGCTTCCCGATCGATGAAGAAATTTGCCAGTACACACAGACTGAGAAAGAGGGCCGCCAGTACTGTGGTGGCTTTTGACAGAAAGTCGGCAGTTCTTCGGGCGCCCATCATGTTGGCACCACCGATCATACCGCCGGCTCCCGCTATGCCACCTGACAAACCCTGTCCCTGGCCGCTTTGTAAAAGCACCACAATTACCATCAGCACGGCAATTATGGTAATGAGGATAATGGTAATGGTATAAAGCATGTTTTTATCACTACTTTTACTGGATAAGATTTGTAAATTAGTCAATATTCTGGTCATTTCAAACACCAAACATACCGGCCAAGCGCCATACCCAGCAACATGGAAGATGTTCAACTCTACAACCGCGTTACCGAAGGGGTAGCCGCCGTAGCCAACCTGAGCCATGGCTTTACGGAGAATCTTATTTTCAGCGTCATACTCATACTTGGATTCTGGCTCTTGCGCAATCTGATCCTGCGAATCGTATACAGCAAATCCGAAGACCCGCAAATCCGTTTCAAGTGGAGGAAGTACCTCTCACGCGTCCTTTTTTTCATCGCCCTGCTTATTCTGGGCCGCACCTGGTTTGAGGGTTTTCAATCCATTGCCACTTTTCTCGGACTGCTCTCGGCCGGACTGATTATCGCGCTCAAGGACTCGGTCGCCGACCTTGCCGGCTGGCTGTTCCTGATCTGGCGGAAACCGTTTGAAATGGGCGACCGCATTGAGATCGCCGGAACAAGCGGTGATGTTATTGACCAGCGCATCTTCAAGTTCAGTCTTATGGAAATTAAAAACTGGGTGGACGCCGATCAGAGCACCGGCAGGGTCGTACATGTCCCGAACCACAAGGTTTTTACTGAAAACATATTCAACTACACCGCCGAGTTCCCATTCATCTGGAACGAAATGCAGGTTCGGATCAGCTTCGAGAGCAACTGGCAAAAGGCCAAAAAAATCCTTCTGAGCATTGCGGATCATCACTCGGCCAACATTTCCGAAGAAGCCCGGGAGAAACTTCGCTCTGCGGCACGGTCCTACCTGATCACCTACCGCATTCTCAGTCCCACCGTGTACACCGACGTCAAGGATTTCGGGATCGTGCTGAACATACGTTACCTTACCAATCCCCGAACCCGGCGTGGCACGGAGCATCAGATCTGGGAAGACATACTCGCCGAATTTGCCAAACATGATGACATCCGCTATGCCTATCCGACCATACGCTATTACGACCATTTGAGGGAAGGCAGACCCGGCGGCGCAGATCTTCCCGACATTCGCAGCCGAAGCGGCCCCGAAACCCATTGGCCATGAAAAAGAACAGGTCACGCGGCAAACAGTCACACGGCAAAAGTTCACATGGCACCAGACCACGCGACAAAAGGACACACGGTACCAGTTCATGCGGCAAAAAGTCCCCCGATAGCAGACCACGTGGCCGAAGAAACCAAAAAGCAGGGCCTCAAGACCTCCCGGAAGCCTTTTCGGAACGAATCTCACGGCAATTCCCGTCAGAACATCGATCGTTTCTGACCTCCCTCGACAACCCGGCGCAAACATCGGTGCGAGTCCACCCTT